>NZ_JBHVEU010000116.1:0-21414 GCF_042802075.1 Kitasatospora sp. NPDC057518 | reverse complement strand
GCTGCTCCCGGGCCCGCAGCGGCCGTCCGTGCCGCCGGTGGCTGGTGTCGCAGAACGGGTACGTGCGGCTGCGCCGGCAGACACACAGGGCCACCACCGGGCGCTCGGACAGCCTCCGGGTGCCGTCGGGGAGGACCACCTCCACCGGGCCCTCGACCAGCAGAGGGCCGCCCGGCACGACGACCACCCGGGTGGCGTAGCGATCAGCGCCCGCGGACACCGCGCACCACCACCAACTCCTCCTCGCGCTCGCCGGGCCGGATCACTCCGAGCCGCTCGAACAGGGCGGCCCGGGCCGTCATCACCGGCCCGAAGGGCTGCCGCCGCCGAGCCGCCACCTCTGTGCGCAGCGCGGCCGCGCGCAGGAGCGCCAGGGTGGCCGGTACGCCCGCGAGCGCGGACTGCACGACCAGCAGCACGCCGCCCTCGGCCAGCACCCCGGGAACCGTCCGGCAGATCCGGTCCAGGACCAGCCGTCCGTCCGGTCCGGCGTCCCAGGCCAGCGCGGCGCCCCGGCCGGGAACCGCGCCGTCCGGGTCCGTCGGGACGTACGGGGGATTCGCGGTCACCAGGTCGAAGCGTTCACCGGGCAACGGCGCCAGGAGGTCGCCCCGGCGCAGCCGGACCCGGTCGTGATGCAGCCGGGCGTTGCACCAGGCAGTGGCCACCGCCCTGGCGGACAGGTCCACCGCCGTGACCAGGGCCCCGCTGCGCGCCGCCGTGATCGCGACGGCCCCGGTCCCGGTGCAGAGGTCGAGCACCCGGCTGGAGCCGTCCAGCGGCTCCCGGCGCACACAGGCGGCCAGCAGTTCGGTGTCGCCCTGGGGCGCGTAGACCCCGGGCGGGCGGATCAGCAGCATGCCGAGCGGTTGCCCGGCCCGGCACGGTTCACACCTGCCGCACGGCGGCTCGTACCGGGACATGTCCCGAGCGTCCGCTCGCGTCCAGCCGCCCCGAGCGTTCGTCTTCGGGCCGGACCCCGGATCCGTGATGCCGACGTGGCCGGGAGAAGGGACTCTGGTCAGGTGGACGGCAGCGGCGCCCCGGGCGCGCGAGGAGCCCGGCAGCCCGTGGCAGGCACTGCGGGCCGTGGCCGGGGGCCGACGCCGACGGTGGGCCTGGAGGAGGAGCACTTCGTCGTGGACCCCGTGTCCCGGGCCGTGGTTCCCGCGGGCCCGCGGCTGGCCGCCCGCGCCGCGGGCGTGCTGGGGGACCTGGTGTCCGGTGAGTTCACGGACCTCCAGGTCGAGGTGCGGACACCGCCGTGCGCCACCATGCGCGAGCTGTCCGCCCAGCTGGCCCGGTTGCGCCGCGAGCTCGCCGCGTGCGCCGAGGCCGAGGGCCTGGCCGTGTGCCCCAGTGCGACGCCCGTGATCGGGGGCGGCGGCGTGGTGCCGGTGGGCCACCACCCCCGGTACCTGGACGGGGTGGAACTGTTCCGCAGCCTGATGGACGACTTCGCCGTCTGCGCCCTGCACGTCCACGTCTGCCTGCCCGACCGCGAGGTGGCGGCCCTGGTCGGCAACCATCTGCGCCCGTGGCTGCCGCTGCTGGTGGAGATGAGCGCCAACTCGCCCTTCCACGCCGGACGGGACACCCGGTACGCGAGCTGGCGCTCGGTGCTGCGGCTGCGCTTCCCCTCCCTCGGACCGCCACCGTGGGTCGAGTCCTTCGACGACTACCGGCGCGTCGCCGCCGCGATGGCGGAGGTCGGCGGGAGCTCCTTCGCCGACCTGCCGTTCTGGGACACCCGCCCGCACCCGCGCCTGCCGACGCTGGAAGTGCGGTGCATGGACGTTCCGGCCGAGTCCGCCGACTCGGTGGCCCTGGCGGCTGTCGTGCGCGGCCTGGTGGTGACCTCCGCCCGCCTGGCGGAGCGCGGCGACAAGGGACCGCAGCTTCGCGGTGAGCTGTTGCGCGGCTCGTACTGGTACGCGACCCGCGACGGCTGGCCGGGGCCGGGAGCGGACGCGCTGACCGGACGCGTCCTGCCCGCCCCGGAACGCGCACGGAGGCTCGTCGAGCACATCGGCCCCGCGCTGGAGGAGCTGGGGGACCTGGAGCGGGTCACCGCCTTCGTCGACCGGCTGGCCGCCCGGGGCAGCGGCGCCCACCGCCAGCGCGCCGCACACCGGGCCGGCGGCTGCCGGCGGTCGTGGACGACCTCTCGACCTGCATGACCAGCCCGCAGGCCGTCCCGCCCCGGCCATCCGTACGGCGGACCCCCCAAGGGCGCGCCCCCGACGGGTGTGCCAGCGTGAAGGAAGCCGGAAGGCCATGCGGACCCATGTCCACAGACACCCGCGAACGCCCGGAGAAGCCGATGGACGACAGCCCGGAGCAGCACGGACGCCCGCCGGAGCACGGCGGGCGGGTGCGCCGTGACGGGTACGCCCGCCTGAACGCCGCCGACCTCGGCATCGACACCGTGGCCCTGGCCGAGGACTTCACCCGGCTCGCCGACTCCTATCAGGACCTGCCGCCGGATCCGTACGCCCGTGAGACCCACCGCTTCCGCCGCTACTCGCACGCCGTCCACCTGCCCTGGACCGGCGAGCTCTCCTACATCCCGGGCACCCCCGACGAGGAGTTCGGCACCGTCACGGAGTACTGGCAGGACGAGCACAACCCCGAGTACCCCCGGGTGCGGCGCCGGCTGCCCGACATCCCGGAAGCCCTGCACCGCAACCGGCTGCTCGACGCCCTCGTCCATGCCGACCTGGACCGTGCCCTGTGGCTGGAGGACCTGCGCCGCGTCCCCGTCTACGTCGGCATCCACCTGATCTCGCTCGGCATCCACGACCAGGACCAGGAGGCGGTGTCCTCACCGAACTGCCTGCATCAGGACGGCGGTTCACCGGCCACCTTCACCTTCGCCCACCTGATCGGCCGCCGGAACGTGAAGGGCGGCGAGAACGTCATCGCCACCCCGGAGAGCGCCGGCCGACAACCCGACGCGCTGCCCCCGGAAGCGATCCACGACCGCTTCGTGCTGACCGAGCCGCTGGACGGCTACGGCGTCCACGACCGACGCGTCAGCCACTACGTCGGCCCGGTCCGCCTCGGCGACGACGGGAACGAAGGGCGCCGCGACATCCTCATCATCGGAATCGCCCCCTACGCCCCGGGGCTCTGACCGGGGGTCCACTGTCTGAATCCGCTGTGGCGCCCTCTTCCGGAAGGTCGGAACGCGGTCCGGAAAGTGCCGAGCGAGCGGTGGAGCCGGACTGAACCGTCCGGGCTCCTCCCGTGTTTCCGCTCGGATGCGCCACAGCTGCTTCCCGGACGACGACATGTACGACCCCGAACGGGAGATGCCGATCACGCCTGGTCGGCAATGCCGCGGTCAGGTCAGCGGGGTGGCGCGCAGGCAGGTGTGCTGGCCGGGCCCTGTGGCGACGTCCAGGGGCCTGGCCACACCGGCTTGGATCTCGACCCGGAAGGCTCCGGTGTCGTCGGCGTAGATCGGGGTACCGTCGGGTGTCCTGTCGCCGGTGGCGTGGACAACGACGATCTCGGGCGGACGATGCGCTCCTGGTGGGCCCGGCAGGGTGATCGCGTAGCGTTCAGGGATGTCCATGGCGGGCCTCATTCTGCAGGGTGCACCGGCGTCTGTGAGGGCGCGGACGGTGTCGCGGACGGGTGAAGATCTCGTCTGCGCCGGTGATCTGCCGCAGGCGCCGGGTCTGAGGGAACGAAGCGGCCACCACCGGGGCGGTTGCGGCGGCGTACACGGTGAAGCGCGCTGGGAGCAGAGCGTCAAGACGAGTGGAGTCGCGCGACAGGAGACGGGGCAAGTCGACTATCACACAGGGCATGCCCTCCTTGACCGAGCGCGCCAAGGCGTCCTCCAACCGGCCGCGCTGATCATGGTCGGCCTTGCCGTCCAGGCGGGCGCTGCCGGCTCTCCCGGGCAGGTCTGCGGTCGTGGTCCGCGGGGCCCGACAGGCGCACGCCCTCAGCGGACGGTGGTGGGGGGACATGACCGGCCTCCTCGCGCGAGGGAAGCTGTCCGCTTGTGATCCTGCCCCGCCGCGCTCGGAATCCACCGTCCGGGGCCACCGGAGTCGCCCGCTCGACCGGCCTCGACGACACCCTTGAGGCACCACGCCAATCGGGGTACCCCCCACCCCGCATCCTCGCTGCCCAGAGGCCTCCCGCCCCGCCTGTCCGCAGGCAACGCCGTGGGCGACGGCGACGGGCTGATGGCGATCCGCCGCCTGCGGAGGGCACCGTGTGGCGTGTTGCCGCGCCCGCGGCCCACCGGGGACGGTATCCATCCAGCGCAGGCTGGATGCGATCGTCCGGGCGATGCTGGAGCAGCGTGAAGGCAAGCGCGGTCAGGCTTACGAGGATCTGAAGCCAGCCATCGGGATGGAGGAGCGGCTGTAGGGCCCTGGGAGGATTCAGGTCTGGGCGGCGATCGCGACGCACAGCACCGCGACGCCGAGGGCGAGCCAGGCGAGGTAGTCGCCGAGGTGTCCGGAATGCAGGCGGCGCAGCGCCCGTACGGCTCGGGCAGCCGCGTGCCGGTCGGCGGCGGACCGATGGAGGGCGGCCATGGCCAGGGCGAGGGCGACGGCTGCGGACAGCAGGCCCAGCAGCATCCCGGTCACGGTCCAGTCCGCGGCCGGCACGGGTCCGGCCGGCGTGTTGGCGTGGGTGAGGACGACGGCGGTGTAGCCGTCGGGGTCGGTGAAGACGGCCGCGCCACGGGCGAGGGCGGCGGGGATGGCGGGTAGGGAACCGACGAGGACGGCGAGGCCGATCAGACCGGCCGGGACGATCGTCATGGTTCGCGGCAAGGCGCGCTGCGGGGAGCGGATTTCGGGTTCCTCGCCCTCGCCGGTGGTCTCGTCCCCGTCCGGTCGGCTGTGTGGGGCCGGGCCGGCGCCGAAGAAGATCCGCAGGGCCGCGCGGAGAGCGGCCGCGCCGGTGGCGGCGGAGGCCACGACGAACACGGCGGGCAGCCACGGCTGCCAGTGGCCGGCGGCCTCCTCGCTCAGGGCCTTGCCAAGGCCGGTACCGAACGGCGGCATGCCGGCCAGGGCCAGGGCGCCAGCCACGAACAGCACCCCGACGGTGCGCAGGTCGCGTGCCTTGCCGTACAGGCCGTGTTCATCGACGCTCCCGTAGCGGTCCAGCAGTACACCGGTGAGGGCGAACAGCGCGGCCTTCACCAGGCCGTGCGCGGCGACGTACACCGCGGTTCCGGTGGCGCCGTCGGGGGTGAGCAGGGCGACGGCGATGAGGAACAGGCCGACGTGGCTGATGGTGGAGAACGCGAGCAGGCGCTTGAGGTGGCGCTGCTGCCAGCACATCAGGGCGCCGAGGAGTGCGGTCAGCACACCGATCGCGGTGAAGGTGGTGCGGAAGGCCTGGGGGTGGATGCCGCCCGGGCCGGAGAAGACGGTCCAGTAGACGCGGGCGATGCCGTAGACGCCGAGTTCGACCATGGCGCCGGACATCAGCATGCACACCGGGGTGGGCGCCACCGCGTGCGCGTCGGGCAGCCAGAAGTGGAACGGCACGGCGGCGGCCTTGACCAGCAGGGCGGTGGCGATCAGGGCGAACGCGGCCACGGTCAGCACGTCGGTGTGGTGGCCCGCGAGCTGCCGGCCGAGGCGGGCGAGGTTGAGTTCGCCGGTGCGGGCGTAGAGGAGGCCGATGCCGAGCAGGGAGCAGTAGGCGGCGAAGGAGGTGACGATGCCGAAGGTGAGCGCCCCCTGGAGCGGGCGGGGGTCCTCGATGCGGTAGCCGGTCAGGGCGTAGGCGGCGGCTCCCATGAGTTCGAAGAAGACGAAGGCGTTGAACAGGTCGCCGGTGAGCGCGAAGCCGGCCATGCCGGCTTCGAACAGCAGGATCAGGGCGGGGAAGGCGCCGGCGTGCTCGCCGGTGGGTTCGTCGAAGTACCGCCAGGCGTAGACGACGACCGCGAGGACCAGGACGGCGACGAGCAGCGCGAGTCCGGCGCCGATGGGGTCGGCGGCGAGCACGATGCCGAGGCGGGCGGGCCAGCCGCCCAGGTCGGCGGTGACGAGGCGCCCGTCGGTGCGCGCCCAGAGCAGGGCGAGGCACGCTGCCTCGGCACCGGCGCAGGTGGTGGCCAGGATGTCGCAACCGGTCCGGGGGAGTCTGCGGCCGGCGACGGCGAGCAGTGCGGCGCCGAGCAGGGGAATGGCCACCGCGAGCGGCAGCAGGGCTGCTTCGGTCACGGTCAGCCCTTGAGGCCGGTGAGGGCCTGCGGGTCGACGGTGTGGTGCCGTTTGCGCAACTGGATGGTGAGGGCGAGCAACAGCGCGGTGACGGTCGCGCCGACCACGACGTCGGTCAGGGCGAGGGCCTGCACGACGGGGTCGACGACGGGGCGGGTTCCGGGGGTGAGGTCGGAGTAGACGGGGGCGGTCGCGCCGCGGCGGTAGCCGACGGCGAGGAGCAGGAGGTAGGTGGAGGACTGGGCGACGGCCAGGCAGCCGATGGCGTGGATGAGGTTGCGACTGGTGACCAGGCCGTACAGGGCGATGAGCAGGACCCATCCGGCGGCCAGGAAGACCCACGTTCCCATCAGGTGTCTCCGTCTCTCTGGTGGTCGGGTTCGGTGAGTTCGACGGCCTGGTCGAGGAAGTGTGCGAGCAGGGCGATCAGGCCGCAGGCGACCTCGACGCCGACCGCGGCGTTGAGGACCGGGACGGTGCCGCCGGAGGTGATGGTGTTGAAGGTGCCCAGCGGCAGCACGTTCTTGAGGAACGCGCCGCCTGCGATCAGGCCGGCCAGGCCGACGAGGCTGTAGGAGGCGGCGGCGAGCGAGTCCGCGACGTCGAGGGCGGCGAGCGGGCGCAGTTGCTTCAGGGCCCGGTAGTCCGCGGCCACGTAGGCCAGGTGCAGAGCGGTGGCGAGGACGACGCCGCCCTGGAAGCCGCCGCCGGGGCTCAACTGGCCGTGCGCGACGATGTAGACGCCCACGACCAGGGTGACCGGTAACAGCAGTGCGCCGAAGAGGCGGGTCGTGGGCATGACCCGCTCGGCTTCGGCGCGGCGGTGGCGTTCGTCGCGGGCCCGGCGCAGCAGCAGGGTCGCCCCGAGCACGGTGCCGAAGAGGATGGACTCCTCGCCGAGGGTGTCGAAGGCGCGGATGTCGAAGTTGACGGCGGAGACGACGTTGGCGGTGCGCCGGTCCAGCGCCGCCGCCACCGCCTGGTCCCCATAGGGGTGGCTGTCCGTGCCGAACGGCGGGAGGTGAGTGCACGCGGCCGTGAAAAACGCGGCGATGACGGCGGCCGCTGCCAGGAACATCGTCAGCCGGGCGCGGGCCGTCACTTCCGTTCCCGCCCGTTGTCGCCGACGCTGGCCCGGTCGTCGGTGCGGGTGGGTCGGCGGGTGACCTTGCGTACGGTCAGCAGGATCAGCAACGGGGTCAGCGCGGTGCCCACGGCGAGCTGGGAGAGCGCCACGTCGGGCGCCTGCAGCACCGCGAACAGCATCGCCAGGCCCAGACCGAGCACGGAGAGGACGACCGCCTGGCGGGCCGGGTCACGGGTGAGGACCGCCGTGGTGGCGGCGAGGACGACGAAGGCGACGACGAATCCGATCAGCCATGCGTTCACGGCCTGCTCACCGCTTCGGCCTCGGCTTCACGGGTGGCACGGCCGACGGCGATCGTGGTGACCGTCCCGCCGACGGCGAAGACCAGGCCGATGAACAGCGTCTTGGCCGCCCCCCGGCCCGGTCCCTGGTCGACTGCCACGGCCGCGGCGATCAGCGGCACACCGGCCACCGAGGCCGGGGCCAGGGCGTGCAGGCGCGCCAGCGCTCCGCGCAGCCGCAGCACCGCGGCCGCGGACAGCAGCACACACCCCACGCCGGCCCACAGCAGCACGAGCACGATCACATGGCGTGGCGTCAATCCGAACTCCCTCCCCCACCCCCGGTCTGGCCGGCCGGGCGGGGTCTCGTCAGTTCTCGGGCGTGGAACCGTACGGGTGCGCGTCGTGGCGGCGGCCGGCGACGAAGCGGGCGAAGACAAGGGTGCCGGCGGGGGCCAGGACGGCCAGCATCAGCGCGAGGTCCTGATAGGAGGACCGGTCGTACGCCATCGGGAGCAGCAGGAACACCGCGCCGGCCACGGTCGACAGCATCGACGCCCCGAGCAGTCGGCGCACCGCGGTGCCGCGCGCCGCGACCCACAGGCACGTCGGCGCGGGAATCGCCAGCAGGACCAGGGCCGCCTCTGTCCAGGCGTTCACCGCGCGCCGTCCGTGCGGGCCACGGCCTCCTCGACCGGTCCCGGGGTCGGGCGCAGAGCGTGCACGACGACCTCGTCGTCGCGGGGCACGTCGATCACGCAGGTGTCCGGGGAGGCGGCGAGCAGCGTGCCGGCCCACCCGGCTCCCGCTCCGGGGCGCAGCCGGATGCGCCGTACCCTCCCGTCTCCGTGACCGGGGGCCATCGCGGCCGTCAGCACGGCCAGACCGCGCACGACCGAGCCCGGCAGCGCGAGGAGCGCACGCACCGCGCCACGCCCTCCTCCGACGCGGACGTGTGCGGCCAGACGCATCCTGCGGGCCGCGACCGCCCCGCCCGACGCGGCGAGAACGGCGACCAGCAGCTCGACGGGCGAGACGGAGCTGATGAACACCACCGTCAGCCCCGTCAGGACAGCACCCCACACCACGATCTCCACCAGCCGGGTGAGCACCTGACCTCCTGTAGTCCTCCGGGTCGTTGTTCGGTTGCCGGCCACCTGGCGACTCCGCGGCGCAGGCGGTGCCTCCGCGCACGCCGTCCACCGCCCGGCCGTGTCATGGCCTCCGGGTCAGTCGGGAGGCTCCGACGGGCGGGGGTGCCCGGGCTCCGGAGGGGCAGGCTCCGCGGGCTCGCCCGGGCCGGGCGGGGCCGGCGGCTGAGGGGGCGGTTCGGGCGTTCCGGGAGGCGCGGGCGGATCCGGCGGCACCGGTGGCTCCACCGGCTCCGGCGGGCTGGGCGACGGCGGAACCGGGGTGACATCGGGGTCGGGCGGCACGGGAACAGTACCCACGGTGACCAGCTCCTATCGGCCCAGGGCGTGTTCGAGTTCCTTCTTGTTCATCTTCGAGCGCCCGTGGATGTTGCGCTGCCTCGCCTCGTTGTAGAGCTGCTCCTTCGTCGGCCCCTGGGCGCCGCTGTGCGACCGCAGCCCACCGCGACGGGAGGAGGACATGTCCTTCAGCGAGCTGCGGCTGGCGGTCTTCGACTCCCCGTGCCGGGCCCGCTCCTTGTTCACGGTGCGGGCGGCGATCTCCTCGGCGCGCTTCTCGCTCTCACCACGCTCCAGCGCACTGTCCTTGATGTGCTCGTACTGCCGCTCCCGTTTGGGACTCGATCCGCGAGGCATGGTCACACACTCCTGTCCGATGACTGCGGGGTGCGTGTTCCCCGCATCCGTGAGAGGAACCCGCTACCGGCACCGGGCAAACCGGCTTGCACCCGTCCAGCCGCGCGCCCCAGCGCGTCGGCGAGGCCGCCGAGGGCGTGCGCCACCTGCTGCTGGCGGCTGCGATCCCGGGCCCGGCCGTCGAACCGGCCGTGCGCCCCGAAGTCCCGCCGGGCATCCACCGGCTCGAACAGGTTGTCCGGGTCCGTGGCGCGGCGCCGACGATCCTCCTGCTGGGAGTCGAAGCCCGTGCGGGCCAGGTAGCGGTCCAGCAGCCCGGGCATGACGGCGTTCGCCACCAGGGTCGCCACCGTACTGCCGCCCACCCAGTACTCCCTCCGCCCGGGGTGGTCGGCGGCGAACAGCACCGCGCGGGCAGCGACCTCGGGCTGGTAGATCGGCGGAACCGGCTGCGCCCGACGGGGCAGGCGGGACCGGACCCAGTCGAACTGCGGGGTGTTGACGGCCGGCATCTGCACCATCGTGGTCCGCACCCGAGTACCGGAAGCGAGCAGCTCGCAGCGCAGCGCCTCGTTGAAGCCCTGGATGGCGTGCTTGGCGCCGCTGTAGGCGCTCTGCAGCGGAATGCCGCGGTAGGCGATCGCCGAGCCGACCTGCACGATCACCCCGGCATCGCGGGGCAGCATCCGGGCCAGGGCGGCCCGGGTGGCGTAGACGTAGCCGAGGTACGTGACCTCGGTGACGCGCCGGAACTCCTCCGGGGAGACCTCGGTGAACGGGGCGAAGACGGAGGCGAACGCGTCGTTGACCCACACGTCGACCGGCCCGAGTTCTTCCTCGGCCCGTTCGGCGGCGGCCTCCACCGCGTGTGCGTCGGCGACGTCGGCCTCGATGGCGATGACCTTGGCAGCGCCGGCCCGCTCGGCCTCGCGCACCGCCGCTTCGAGGCCGGCCCGGCCGCGGGCGATCAGCGCGAGCCGGTCTCCGCGGGCGGCGAACGCCTCGGCGGTCGCGCGGCCGATGCCACCGCTGGCCCCGGTGATGACGATGGTCCGGCAGGCAGTTTCCATACTGCTTCGGGTTTCCGGGAAACAGCGGGGCAAACGGCCCGGCGCCGCGCCGCGTGCGTGGCCGGTCGTCGGGCCGTAGCGTCGACAGGGTGGACATGCCGGGGGCGTGAGTGAGGGAGGCTTCGATGCCAGGCGAGGCGCTGTTCGTCGGCGACACCCCGTGGGACGTCCAGGCCGCCGCCGGGGCCCCGGTCACCGGCGTGGCGGTGCTCTCCGGCGGCTTCGGCGAGCGGGCCCTGCGCTCGGCGGGAGCCCTTGAGGTCCACACCGATGTCGGCGACCTCCTTGCCCGCCTCGATTCCAGCGCCCTCGCGGACCCGACGCACTTCCAGCCCGTACGCGGCTGAGCGCACGGCCGTGGACGACTCCCCCGACGGCGGGTACGCGGTCTCCGCGGAGTTCTACGATCTCCTGCAGGCCGAGACCGACCGCCGTCTGGCCGAGCGGCGCTTCGCCGCGGCCGCCACGCGGGCCCGCCACGCCGTCCTTGATGTCGGCGCCGGCACCGGCACTGCCACCGAGGTCCTGCTGCGCGCCTCCGGTGTGCCCGTCCACGCCGTCGAACCGGCCCCGGCCATGCGCGCCGCCCTGCTGTCGCGCCTGGCGCACCTCGGGGCGGACCAGCGCGCTCGCGTCACCGTGCACCCCGAGCCCCTCGCGGCGACAGGCCTGACGGCCGTGGCGGACCTGGCCGTCGCCTCCAACGTGATCGCCTGTCTGGATCCCCCGACCAGGCGGGCCACCTGGAAGGCGATCTCGGCAGCCCTCCTGCCCGGTGGCCTGCTCCTGTTCGATCCGCCGCCCGCCGGCCTGCCCGACGGGTGCGAGGCGGCGGGACGGCTCGGCCCGGTGCGGGTGGGTCCTGACCTGTACAGCGCCGACGTCACCCGACGGCCCCATCGCGGCGTCTTGCGCGTGGTCTTCACCTACCGCGTCGAACGCGCGCAGGAGCTCCTGCGCGAGGCCCGGGAGGCGTTCGACATGTGGCCCGTCCCGCCCGAGCAGCTCGCCGAGGAACTCGATGCCGCAGGACTGCGTGTTGTGCGGGCGCCCGGATCCGACCTCGTGGCGGCTCGCCGTCCCGCTCTCTAGATCCGACCTCGCCCGCCTGCGGGCCTTGGTCCCGTGCCGCACCGGATCAGTCGTCCGCTTCGCCCGGTGGTGTTCCGCCTGGCGCCCCGCCGGCCTCGTCAGCCGGCTCCTCGCCGGCTGCCGGTGTGCCGCGGCCCCCCTCACCACCGTCGCCCGCGGCTGACCGGTCGCCGCCGGACAGCGCCCACCCCACGAGGCTTCCGCCGTACACCGTGAAGCCCACCCCGATCAGCCAGGACTGGACCACCAGGACTGCGCCGACCGTGCCGTAGGAAACGGCGTTGGAGACCAGTAGCGGGGCGAAGACCAGCCGGGAGAACAGCCGGAGACCGGCCAGGGCGACCACCGTGGCCACCGCCCCGGGCACCAGCCCCCGCCGCGGGGCACGGGCCCCGAGCAGGAAGCGCGGAAGCCACCAGAACAGCAGCAGACCGCCCAGCACCGTGGCGAGGATCCGCAGGGTCGGTTGGACGGCGGTGTGCTGCCAGGGCACGCCGCTCCAGGCCGCGAGGACGAGGTAGCCGGTCAGTCCGGCCAGCGCGACGACCTGGCGCCCCACCCGGTGCCACGGTCCTCGCGGCAGGCCCCAGATCCGCTCGTAGGCGCCCTGCATCGCACCCGTCAGCGAGACGCCGAAGAAGGCCAGCGCGGCGAGGCTGAACCCGGTGGTCGTGCTGAGGACCTGCCCGCGTGAACCGAACAGCGTCTCGACGGCCTGGCCGCCGCGCGGCGACAGCCCCAGGCCGTCGGTGATCCACTGGGCGATCCCGTTGCCGCGGGCAGGCGAAGCCGCCGCGATGACCATGAGCAACGGCACCAGGGTCACGAAGAACAGCGCGGCGAAGGCCAGCGAACGCTGCATCAGCTCGATCTCCCGCCCGTGCCCCCACGCCCGCCCGCACACAGAGCGCAACCGGTGCCAGGCCGTTCTCACAGGGCACGCCTCCGCACGCCGGTCAGGTGCCAGAACCCGGGGCATCCGACCGGCGCCGAACGCCCCGGCGCCGCGAAGTACCGTGCCGTGCCGCCGCAACCACCGCTGCCTCTCGAAGGCGTCTGCGCCCGAAGGCGCCACCTGCCGGGGCCGGACCCTGTAGCGGGGCCTCTCCCGCAAGCGGACGCGGCGTCAGCGGCCATAGGTCGGACAGCCCGGGTCAGCGGTTCAGGGCGGGCAGGACCAGCTCACGGTAGGCGTCGAAGAAGGCCTCCTGATCGGGGCCGATCTGTCCGACGTAGACCTCGTCGAACCCGGCGCGCGCATATGCGCGCGCGGTCTCCACGTGCTGCTCCACGTCGTCGCCGCAGGTGACCGCGTCGGCGACCATGTCGCGGGTGACGAGCCGACTTGCCTGTTCGAAGTGCGCCGGGGTGGGCAGGAGCTGGGCGAGCTCGCCGGGCAGCAGTTCGGTCGGCCACAGCCGGTGCACCACGTCCACGGCCGCTTCCCGGTTGCTGCTCCAGCACACCTTCACGCCGCCCACCACCTTCTTGCCCTGGCCCCCGGCCTCGCGGAACGCGCCCACGAGGTCGGCGTCCGGGGTCATGGTGACGAACCCGTCCCCGATCCGGCCGGCCAGCTCGGCGGCCTTCGGCCCGAACGCCGAGACGTAGACCGGCAGCGGCTGGTCAGGGGCGGTGTACAGGCGGGCGTTGTCGACGGTGTAGTGCCGGCCGCGGTGGCTGACCGGTTCCCCGGTGAACAACTCGCGCATCACCTCGACGGCCTCCTCCAGCATCTCGGCCCGTACCTCGAAGGACGGCCACGCATCGCCGTGAACGTGCTCGTTCAACGCCTCCCCCGTCCCGACACCGAGAGCGAAACGCCCACCCAGCAGAACGCTGGAGGTCGCGGCGGCCTGCGCGGTCACCGCCGGATGCAGCCGCACCGTCGGACAGGTCACCAGCGTGGTGACCGGCAGCGAGACGGCCTGCGACAGCGCCCCGATCACCGACCACACGAACGCGCTGTTGCCCTGCGCGTCGTTCCACGGATGGAAGTGATCGGAGACCGCCAACCGGGTGAACCCGGCCTGCTGCGCGCGACGGGCCTGGTCGATCAGCTCCGCGGGGGTGAACTCCTCACACGACAGGAAGTAGCCGTACTCGGTCAATCGGAATCCGCTCCTTCGTGAACGTCCTCCCCCGCCTCGGGCGGCGGCGGCCCCCGGGCACTGTCGCCACCACGCTAGGCCGAAGGTCCTTCGAGTGCTCCCTGACAGCACCACCAGGCCGACGGACTCGACCGCGAACGGGCCAAGCCGGCGAACGGGGCAGGGCCCACCGACCTCGTCCTCCTGGGCAGGTCGCGCGGGCGATTCGGGCTCGGGTTCAGCGCTGCGGGAACCGGTGCTGTTCGATCAGGTGGACGAAGTCCTCCCAGAACGAGGCGCCGGGCTGCCGGTCCGGGCCGCACAGGGCGACCCCGGCGAGCTGCTCCGCCTCGCGGGCCCCTGCGGCCCGCAGGAGCGCCGTGCCGGTGCCGAGCGCGGCCACCGGTTTGCCGTGCCGCAGTGCCTCGTTGACGAACCGGACGGCGTCCGGTTCCACGACGAGCACGTCCTCTGCGCCGTCCGGGACGACCACGGCGTCGTACAGCACCGAGGCGGTGGTCGCCAACGCCCGGTCGACCTCCACGTCCTGGCCGTCGCTGCCGGCCACGCTCCCGCCGTACCGGGCCAGGGTCTCCACCGTGGCGCCCTCGGCACGCAGGGCGGTGCGCGCCGCCCGCACCTGGGCGGCGTCCACGCCCTGCGCCACCAGGACGGCGACCTTGCGGGTACGGATGCCAGGGCCGTGCAGGTTCTCCAGGCTCAGCGCGGGCGAGACCCGCTCCCCCACTGCTCCGGCTTCGCGGTCGCCGGTGGGCCGGTCCGGTGCGGGCTCGGGCGCGGGCTCGGGTTCGCCGATGCGGCGGGCGACCTCCACAGCCAGTTCCTGGTCGACACGGGCCAGGTTGGCGACCATCCGGTGCCGCACGGCCTGGTCCCCGACCTTGCCGAGCTCGAAGGAGAACGCGGCGATGATGTGCTCCTGCTCCCAGCCGGCCATGCTGCGCCAGAACAGCGCGGCCTGGCCGTAGTGGTCGGCGAAGCTCGGACTGCGCCGGCGGATCGCCTGCCCGTCGACACGCTCCTGATAGTGCTCGAACACCCCCTCGGCGAGGCGCCCGCCGCCCAGGGTGGCCGGGCATCCGCCGCCGACCGAGTTCGGCGCGTAGCTCGTCCCGGAGTGGATCACCTGCTGGCCGTAGCCGTCGCGCTGGTCGGTGCGCACCTCGGCGAGCGGACGGTTGACCGGCAGTTGGGAGAAGTTGGGGCCGCCCAGGCGGATCAACTGGGTGTCCAGGTAGGAGAAGTTGCGGCCCTGCAGCAGCGGGTCGTTGGTGAAGTCGATGCCGGGAACGACGTTGGCGGTGTGGAAGGCGACCTGCTCGGTCTCGGCGAAGAAGTTGTCCGGGTTCCGGTCGAGGACCATCCGGCCGACCGGGCGCACCGGCACGAGTTCCTCCGGCACCAGCTTCGTCGGGTCCAGCAGGTCGAACGGGAACGAGAACTCGTCCTTCTCCGGGATCAGCTGGACGCCGAGCTCCCACTCCGGGAACTCGCCGGCCTCGATCGCCTCCCACAGGTCCCGCCGGTGGAAGTCGGGGTCGCGGCCGGCGGTGATCTGGGCCTCGTCCCAGACCTGGCACGCGACGCCGAGTTCTGGCTTCCAGTGGAACTTGACGAAGGTGGCGCGCCCGTCGGCGGTCACGAGGCGGAAGGTGTGCACGCCGAAGCCCTGCATCATCCGGAAGCTGCGCGGGATCGCCCGGTCCGACATCGCCCACATCAGCATGTGGGTGGACTCGGGCTGCAGCGAACAGAAGTCCCAGAACGTGTCGTGTGCGGTGCCGCCGGTGGGGATCTCGTTGTGCGGCTCCATCTTCACCGCGTGCACGAAGTCGGGGAACTTGATCGCGTCCTGGATGAAGAACACCGGCATGTTGTTGCCGACCAGGTCGTAATTGCCCTGCCGGGTGTAGAACTTGGTGGCGAAGCCGCGGACGTCGCGCACCGTGTCGGCGGAGCCGCGCGGCCCCTGGACGGTCGAGAAGCGGACGAACACCGGGGTCCGGCGGCCGGCCTCCTGGAGGAAGTCGGCGCAGGTGAACTCGGCCAGCGACTCGTACGGTTCGAAGAAACCGTACGCGCCGGCACCGCGGGCGTGCACCACCCGCTCGGGAATGCGCTCGTGGTCAAAGCGGGTGAGCTTCTCCCGCAGGTGGAAGTCCTCCAACAGCGTCGGGCCACGCTCGCCCACGGTCAGGGAGTTGTCGGTGTCGTCGACCCGAATCCCCTGATCGGTGGTGAGCGCACCGTCCGGCTCCGGGGCCCGGAAGGCGTCCAGCGCGATGTCCTTGGCATCGCGCTCACCCCCGGGAGGGCCTGGATGGGGAGCCTCCGTGACCGGGGGCGGCTGGGGGCGTCCTCCAGGCGGTCCGGGATTGGTGGTCATCTCAAAGCCCTCCGTCCTGAGGTCGGTGCGAGGCGGCTCACGGCCGCCCGCGCTGTGGGGCGCGGCTGCCCGCCGGACAACGGCTCAAACCTTCGCGCCCGGCTTGGAGCCTGGAGGCGCCGGGGCAGTCCTGCAGCCCGAAGCCGTACGCAAGCGAACACCGCCGCCATGCGCGCTCGCACAACCGCGGGGCAGTAGGCCAGGCAGGGCCGAGCGGGCGAGACCCCGCAGCGGTCGCTGCTGCTCCGACACGCGGGTGCGGCGGATCACAACGGGCTCAGTGACCGGGTGCGAGCGTCGCGGCGGCTTCGAGCATCAACCCGTGGACGAACGCTTGGGGCAGGTTGCCGCGCAGCTGGCGCTGGGCGACGTCGAACTCCTCCGCATAGAGGCCGGGCGGACCGCAGGCGGCACGGTTGCGTTCGAACCAGCGCACGGCTTCGACGTCGTTGTGCTGCTGGTGTTCCGCCAGGGCCATGACGAATCCGCACAGCAGGAAGGCACCCTCGGCGTCCTGAAGGGGTCTCCGGTCGTGGCGGAACCGGTAGACGTGGTGGTCCTGCGCGAGATCGGCGCGCACCGCTCGCAGGGTGGCGACGGTGCGCGGGTCTTCGGCAGGCAGGGCGCCGCGGATGGCGGGCAGCAGCAGGGCCGCGTCCACGCCCGTCCGGCCAGGGGAGCGCTGCCACCGGCCGGTGGGGTGCAGGCAGTCGGCGGAGGTCTCCGCGAGGATCGCAGCCGCCAGCGCCTCCCAGCCGGCGGCGCGTAGTCGGAAACCTTCATCACCGAACTCCTCCACAGCGCGGGCGTGGCTCCTGGTGGGCGAACGAGGCCCGGAGAGCGGCTAACCGCTCGCGCCGCGATGAAACCGCCGTGGGTGATACCGCCCGGTGTCCGTGCGGAATCACCTGCCGGCCCGCAGGCCGTGGGCGGGCATGCCGGGCTCGGCACAGACGCTGCCCTGGACGGGGCCCGGCGGCGACCAGTCGGGGTTCCGGTGGAACGGGTGGCCCTGCCCCACGGCGGAGAACGGGCCGCTGCGAGTGTCGCGTTCAGGCGAACTAACCGGGTATGCGCCTTTTGAGGTACGGGTGATTCGTCAGGGACCGGACACGAGGAGGCACAGCCGATGGCTGTGAGACACGTCCTGATAGAGCGGGCTCCGCAGGCGGTGTGGAGCGTGTTGGGCGACCCGGCCGCGTACGGCCGGTGGGTGCCCGGCACGGAGCGGACCCGCCCGGGTGAGGGCCGGTGGCCCGCAGTCGGGTCGAGCCTGCGCTACACCGTCAGCGCCGGCCCGTTCCGCTTCGAAGGCCACACCGTCGTACGTGTGTCCGACAGTGGGCACCGGCTGGAACTGGAGGCCTTCGCCGGGCGGCTTGGCACCGTCCGGATCGCCATCGAGCTGATCGCGTGGGGCGACGCCACACTGGTGATCGTCGACGAGCACCCGCTGCGGGGCCTGGGCGGGAGCCTCCACACGGCGCCCGCGGACCTGGTGCTGGATCTGCGCCACCGCCGACTGCTCGCCCGCCTCGCCCGCACGGTCGAGCAGGCGCCCCGGGCGGCCGGCCTGGAAGCGTCCGCGTCGGGGGGAGGTCCGTCATGGCCGACACCGTCGTGATCGGGGCCGGGCCGAACGGTCTGGTCGCCGCGAACGTGCTGGCCGACGCCGGCTGGGAGGTGGAGGTGCTGGAGGCCCAGGACCAGGCCGGCGGCGCTGTCCGCAGCGACCGCGGCGTCCACCCCGACTACGTCAGCGACCTGTTCAGCTCGTTCTACCCGCTGGCCGCCGCCTCGCCGGTGATCGCGGCCCTGCGCCTCGAAGAGCACGGCCTCGCCTGGAGCCACGCGCCGATCGTGCTCGCCCATCCCCTGCCCGACGGCCGCTGCGCACTGCTGCGGCGCGGACCGGAGGCGAACATCGACGACATCGGGCGGAGCTTCGGCCGGCCGGACGCGCTCGCCTGGCGACGGCTGTCACAGCTCTGGCAGGACCTGGACCCGTACCTGGTAGGGGCGATGTTCGCGCCGTTCCCGCCGGTACGCGCCTGCCTGGCGCTGGCCGCGCGTCTCCGGGCGCCCGGCCTGCTGCGGCTGGCCCGCTTCGCGGCGCTGCCCGTACGGCGACTGGCCGAGGAGGAGTTCGACCGGGACGGCCCGGGGCTGCTGCTGGCCGGCTGCGCGCTGCACGCCGATCTACTGCCCGAATCGCCGGGCAGCGCCGCCTTCGGCTGGCTCATGGCGATGCTCGGCGAGCAGTACGGCTGGCCGGTACCGGTCGGCGGAGCCAGCGCCCTCAGCGGCGCCCTGGTGCGACGCCTGGAATCGCGCGGAGGAACGATCCGCCGCGGCACCCCGGTCAGCGAGGTCGTCGTCCGCGCCGGCCGGGCGCTGGGCATCCGCACCGCCCAGGGAGACTACGTCCGCGCGCGCCGAGCCGTGCTCGCCGACGTGCCCGCTCCGCACCTGTACGGCCGCCTGGTCCGGGAAGGACACCTGCCGCCCGGATTCCGCGACGCCGTACGCCGCTTCCAGTGGGACTTCGCCACCGTCAAGGTCGACTGGGCCCTCGACGCGCCGATCCCCTGGACCGCCGAGCAGGCACACCGGGCCGGCACCGTCCACCTCGGCGCCGACTGGACGGAATTGAGCGACTACGCACTCCAGGTCAGCACCGGCCGTCTGCCGGCCCGCCCCTTCGGGCTGCTCGGCCAGATGACCACCGCCGACCCGTCCCGCTCACCCGCGGGCACCGAATCGGCCTGGATGTACACCCACGTCCCCCAGCACATCGCCGACGACCTCGGGCCCGACGGCATCACCGGGTCCTGGGACGACAGGGAAAGCGAAGCCATCGCCCGCCGCATGGAAGCACAGGTCGAACGCTTCGCCCCCGGCTTCACCGACCGGATCCAGGCCCGGCGCGTACTCACCCCGCCGGTGCTGGAACACCTGGACCAGAACCTGGTCGGCGGGGCGATCAACGGCGGCACCGCGGCCCTCCACCAACAGGCGCTGCTCCGCCCGCTACCCGGCACGGGGCGGCCCGAGACCCCCATCCAGCGCCTCTACCTCGCCTCCGCCTCGGCCCACCCGGGCGGTGGCGTGCACGGCGCCTGCGGCGCGAACGCCGCCCGCGCCGCGCTCCGCGCCCAGGGAGCCCGGACCGGCCGGCTGCTGCGACCCGCCCTGGCCCGCGCCCAGCGGGCCCTGGCCGACCCGGGCGGGGGCGAGACGGCGTGACGCCGTCGGGCGGGCGGGACCCGCGGCCCGGGTAGGCCGGGATTGCAGGGGCTGTCACTGCGGGGGGCGGCCACCGCCGCGGGGGGCACCGAGCCCGGATACGGCAGCCCGGCGCGCGGCGGCCGTGCGACGCAGCACGACCTGGGGCAGGACGAGCCAGCGGGTGGCGAACCAGATCAGGCAGGCGGCGCTGAGGCCCCAGGCGGCGACCGGGTTGCCGGTGGCGGTGCGCAGCAGGAGCAGCAGCGCGGCGGCGATGGTCAGGGCCAGGGTGATGAGTCCGACGGCGATGAGGCGACTGGCGACGTGGACCAGTTCGGGTTTCATGCCGTGGCCGGTGAGGAAGCGGTGGAAGGCCACGGGCGCGCTCAGGGCTCCGGTGGCGACGGCGCCGAGGACGACGGTGGCGACGCAGCAAACTCCCTCCGTACACGGGACGCGATCATCCGAGCATGCCACCACGCATCGTCGGAGACGATCCGCACGGCGGCTCTGGCCCGTCGTTTCCCACAGGTCCGTGATGAGCAGCCGTCCGCCGGAGGACCTGCCCCGCCCGGTACGCATACCTGCCGGACAGGCCGGTGGTCCGCGCCGGCCGTGTGCTCCTGGCGCTCCCGGCAGGCGGAGAATCACGTTGCAGAGGGCGTCGGCGCGCTCGTCCCTGTCCGGCCTGCCGAGCTCCACCCATGTGGCTGCGACATGCAACACTCCTCGAAAGCAAGGGAGTTGTGCAGATATCCGGCCTGCCGACTGGCGCGTGGGCGCTGGGGTAGGCGCGTTGGCATGCGTCGGCCCACCGGAGGCCGACGCACACAGCCGTCGCAGGAGGGTGATCCGATGCAGAAGTCCGCTGTCCGCCCGATGCCCGTCACGTTCCCCGACAGCCCGCTGCCCGACGTCCCGGTCGACGTGGAGCTCCGCTTCGACACGGCCCTTCCGTATGCGGCATGCCTGGTGTTCCCGCTGACCCCGTGCGGCTGTACCGGCTCCGACGCCGAGGTGTGCTGGTACTTCAGCCGGGATCTGCTGGACGAGGGGCGCCACGTCCCCAGCGGCACCGGGGACGTCAAGATCAGCCCCGGACCGGTCGGCGAAGTCCTCATCACCCTGCAGGGCCCCGACGGCCAGGCGGTGCTCAGCGCCCCGGAGGACGCCGTGACAGCCTTCCTCACGGACTCGTTCACCCTGGTGCCCGCAGGTTCGGAAACCGACCACCTGGATATCGACGCCACCCTCGCCCGGCTGCGCGCCGCCGGCTGACCACACGAAGTGCGCCGGCCGGGCGCCCGGCGCCGCACGGGTGCCCATGGCCGTCCGGCATCAGGGCGAGGGCGCGGTACACGCCGGCCGCGATGGCGAGGACGCCCTCCAGGCCTGTCACCTGGCGCGGCACCGAGCTGGTGGCCCGGTTGCCAGTGCCGAGCTGGCCGTTGATGCCGCGTCTCCAGGCGACGACCTGGCCGTTCTCCAGCAGGGCGAGGCTGAAGTCCGCGCCGCCCGCGTCAAGCCGCACACCCCCGACGACGCCGAAGTGTGGGCCGGCGCCACCCTCGCCCGCCACGCCCGGAGCATCGGCAGCAGCCGGGATGCACAACGCCTGCACGCCCGACTGCTCGCGCTGCCGCAGCAGTGACCGACACCCACCTTCCCCCACCCCCACCACGGCCACGTCCCGCTTCCCTGCCCGTGGCCCGGGCGGGGTTGGCCGGGTCGGCTGGGTTCAGGCCCGGGCGGGGTGGGTGAGGGTGTGCCAGGCGCCGTAGCCGCCGAGGAGGTCGGAGACGTCGGGGTGGCCGTGGTGGCGCAGCAGGCTGGCGGCGATGGAGGAGCGGTGGCCGCTGGCGCAGTGGACGACGAGGGGGTGGTCGGTGGGGATCTCGTCGAGGCGGGTGGGGAGTTCGGTCAGGGGGATGTGGAGGGATCCTTCGATGGTGCCGGTTTCGCGTTCGCCGCAGGTGCGGACGTCGAGGACGGTGGGGGGCTGTTCGGTGGTGAGGGTGGTGCGGAGTTGGTCGGCGGTGAGGCGGCTGGCGGGGGTGAGGTCGTCGGCGAGGGCGGGCAGGGCGTTGTCGGGGTTGCGCAGGTAGCCGGCGATGTGGTCGAAGCCGATGCGGGCGAGGCGGGTGACGACCTCGTCCT
>NZ_JBHVEU010000115.1:0-21425 GCF_042802075.1 Kitasatospora sp. NPDC057518 | reverse complement strand
GGCCCTTTCCCGTGCCGGGGGAGGGCCGCCGGTGCTCGCCGGGCGGGGATCGTGGCGAAATGCCAGAGTTGGGGAGGTTTGCGATATAGCTGGTGCCGTACGACGGGAGAAGCACCCATGCCTGACACTCCGACGCCCGCGACCATGCCCAAGCACACCGGCAGCGGCAGCGCCCCGAACCCCGGTCCGCCGGGTGCCGGCGGCGGTGCCAAGCCGGTGGGGGAGCGTGGCCGCACCGCGCTGGCCGTCGGCGTGGTGGAGAAGATCGCCGGGATGGCGGCCCGCGAGGTCGCCGGGATCCACGCGCTCGGCTCCGGGCTCGCCCGCACCTTCGGCGCGATGCGGGACCGGGTGCCCGGCGGCAAGCCCAGCGTCGGGCGGGGCATCAAGGCGGAGGTCGGCGAGAAGCAGACCGCGATCGACATCGCCCTGGTGGTGGAGTACGGCGTGGTCATTCCCGAACTCGCCCGCCAGGTGCGGGAGAACATCATCAACGCGGTGGAGCGGATGACCGGCCTGGAGGTCGTCGAGGTCAACATCGCGGTCAACGACGTCCACCTCCCGGACGAACCGGAGTTCGAGGAGGAAGAGGAGCCGGTGGCGCCCTCCGGGCAGCGGCCGAAGCTCAAGTAGCGCGTTCGGCGGCGGGCCGACGGCGGACCCGACGAGGCAGCGGGACACGAGGGAGTAGCGGATGAACCTGGCCATCGTCGGCCTGGTGGTGGGCATGGCCCTCGGCTTCGCCGGGTACTTCGGCGGGTTCGCGGCCTTCCTGCTGGTGGCCGCGCTCGGGCTGGTCGGATTCGTGCTCGGGCGCCTGCTGGAGGGCGACATCGAGCTGGGCGAACTCGGGGACCTGCTCCGCGGCCGCGACCGGCGCCGCTGATGGCGGGCCCCGCGTCGGCTCCGGCCGCGCTCTCCGGGTCGGGTTCCGTGCCGGGCCCCGGCCCGGGTTCCGGTTCTGGTTCCGGTTCCGTGCCGGGGCGCCGGGGGCGGCTCCGGGTCGCCGACCGGGTGTACGCGCGGATCGCGGCCCGGGCCGTCCGGGAGGTGCTGACCGAGGCCTGGCCCGCCGGGCGGGCGAAGGGGGCGCCGCCGCACGTCTCGGTGACCGTACCGGGGAGCACGGTGACGGTCCGGGTGGCGGTCGAGCTGCCGTTCCCCTCGGACATCGCGGCGCTGGCCGGGGCCGTGCGGACGCGGATCGCGGAGCGGGTGGTGGGGCTGACCGGGACGAAGGTGTCGGAAGTCGTCGTCGTGGTCGAGAAGTTGGTGACGGGGGGCGCCTCGTGACCGAGGAGGTGCCCGGAACGGCGGCGGTGCCGGGGGCCCGGCCGGAGAAGGTCAGGCGGCTGCGGGCGCCCCGTACGGCCGCGGCGGCCCTGGTGGCGACGGCGGTGCTGGTGGTGGCGGGGGCGCTGCTGTACGACGTGGTCGCCGTACGGGTGGGGCAGCCGGCGCGGCGGTGGCGGGCGCAGATCGCGGACGAGCTGGCGACCCGCCACCTCGACGACCTGGCGGTGCTGGTGGGGGCCGGAGCGGCGACCGCGCTCGGCGGGTGGCTGCTGTGGCTCGCCGTCGCGCCCGGGCTGCGGCGGTGGCTCGTGCTGCGGCCCTACGGGGGGACGACCGCGGCCGTCGACCGGGCCGGGGTCGGACACCTGCTCGCGGACCGGGCGGCGGGCCTGGACGGGATCGACCGCCTGCGGATCCGGGTCGGGCGGCGGCGGGTCCGGATCTCGCTGGAGGGGGTGGCGGACCCGGCGCTGGTGCAGCGGCAGTTGCGGGACGAGCTGGAGCGGGTGGGGCTGGGGCGGCCGCTGCGGCTGGACGTGCGGACGGGGCGGGGGGCCGGGGGCGTGGCGGGGGAGGACCCGGGGGCGGGGACCACCGGTTCCGGGACGGGGGCCGGGGCGGCCGGCGGCGAGGGGGCGGCCGGGTGAGGAGGACGGTCGTCAACCGGGTGGTGCTGGGGGTGGTGGGGGCGGCGCTGCTGGCGGCCGGGGTGCTGGTGCTGGCGGGCGGGCTCGACCTGTACCGGCGGCTGGGCGTCCACCCGCCGCAGTGGTGGCCGCTCACCTCACCCGACCAGCCGGTGGTGAGCGCGCGGTCCCGGGGGCGGTGGGTGGCGTCGTCGTGGTGGTGGCCGACGGTGATCGGCGGACTGACCGCCCTGGTGGCGGGGATGGCGTGGTGGCTGGTGGCGCAGCTGCGGCGCAGCGGGCTGTCGAGCATCGCGGTGCCGACGCCGGGGGTGAGCGGGCTGCGGCTGCGGGTCGGTGCGCGGGCGCTGGAGGAGGCGCTGGAGAACGGGACGGCGGTGCTGCCGGACGTCGAACGGGCCGGGGTGCGGCTGGTGCGGGCGCCGGGGCACCCGAGGCTGCGCGGGGCGGTGCGGCTGCGGCCGGGCGGGGATCCGGCCGCGCTGGTGGAGCACTTCGAGGACGGGCCCCGGACGGACGCGTGCGGGAGCCTGCAGCTGGCGGAGCTGCCGGCCGACCTGCGGATCCGGGTCCTCCAGGCGGCCCACGCCGAGCCGCGGCCGGGGCGGGGGCGGCGCGGTCGGCGGGGGCGCGGGCAGGCGCGGGTGGAGTAGGCGGGTCGGGCTCAGAGGCCGCGCAGGGCGCCGCCGTCGACGGGGACCATGATGCCGGTCAGGTAGGAGGCGGCGGGGGAGAGCAGGAAGGCGGCGACCTTGCCGAACTCCTCGGGGGTGCCGTAGCGGCCCAGCGGGATCGAGGCGGTGGCCTGGGCGCGGGCCGCGTCGGGGTCGGCGGCGAGGCCGTCGAGCTCGCGGACCCGGTCGGTGTCGATCCGGGCCGGGAGCAGGCCGAGCACCCGGATGCCGCGCGGGCCGAGCTCGTCGGCGAGGGCCTTGGCGGCCATGGCGAGACCCGGGCGCAGACCGTTGGAGATGCCCAGGCCGGGGATCGGCTGGCGGACCGAGCTGGAGAGCACGAAGGCGATCACCCCGCCGTCGGGGAGCGCGGCGGCGGTGGCGCGGGCGAGGCGCAGGGCGCCGAGGAAGACGGACTCGAAGGCGTCCCGCCAGGCCTCCTCGGGGGTGGTCTCCACGGGGCCGGCCTGGGGGCCGCCGACGCTGATCAGGATGCCGTCGAGCCGGCCGAAGCGGTGCCGGGCCTCGGCGATGAGGCGCTCGGGGGTGTCGGGGTCGGCGTTGTCGGCGACGAGGCCGTGGGCGGTGCCGAGGGTCTCGAGTCCGGCGACGGCGGTGTCGACGGCTTGCCGGGTGCGGCCGCTGACGAGCACGCGGGCGCCGTCGGCGACGAGTTCGCGGGCGCTCGCGAGGCCGAGGCCCCGGGTGGCGCCGGTGACGATGTAGGCCTTGTCCTTCAGTCCGAGATCCATGGGGACATAGTGCCCGGTGTGGAGGGTGGGGAGCGGGTCGAGGGGGCTGGCGTTGACGCCGGGGGGAAGGTTTACGGTCGTCGTCGGAAGTGCGGGAGGAGTGGTTCGGCATGCGGATCGGGGAGTTGGCGGAGCGGGCGGGGACGACCACGCGGGCGTTGCGGTACTACGAGCAGTTGGGGTTGTTGCCGGCCCGGCGGGCGGGCAACGGGTACCGGGCGTACGACGAGGCGGACCTCAGGCTGCTGCGCGAGATCCGGATGCTGCAGGACTTCGGGTTCGGGCTGGAGGAGACCAGGCCGTTCGTGGAGTGCCTGCGGGCGGGGCACCCGGAGGGGGACTCGTGTCCGGCCTCGCTGGAGGTGTACCGGCGGAAGCTGGGGGAGCTGGACGAGTGCATCGCCCGGCTCCAGGACGTAAGGGCGCAGGTGGCGGGGCAGTTCGACCGGGCCGTACGGGCGCGGGACGAGCTGGCCGCCGTCGAGGAACCGCCCCATTGTGAACTGGCGAAGGAGTAGACGGTGGTGGAGATCGCGGGTGTGCCGGCGGTGACGGACGAGACGTTCGCTGCGGAGGTGCTGGCGGCCGAGGGGCCGGTGCTGGTGGACTTCACGGCGGACTGGTGCCCGCCCTGCCGGATGATGGCGCCGGTGCTGGCGGACATCGCGCGGGAGGAGGCGCACCGGGTGCGGGTGGTGAGCCTGGACGTGGACCACAACCCGCGGACCCAGGCGGCGTACGGGGTGCTGTCGATGCCGACGCTGATGGTGTTCCGGGGCGGGCAGCCGGTGCGGTCGGTGGTGGGGGCGCGGGCGAAGGCGCGGCTGCTGCGGGAGCTGGAGGACGTCCTCTAGGCGGGGACGGCGTCGAGCGGGACCTCGGCCTCGGCGGCCTGCTTGGCGCGGTCCTTGGCCTCGCGGCGGGCGAGGACCCAGACGCCGACCGGGATCATCGCGGTGAACAGCCACCACTGGATGGCGTAGGCCATGTGCGGGCCGATGTCGGAGTGGTTGGGCTCGGGGACCAGCTGGGGTTGGTCGGCCGGGGCCGGGGTGGTGCCGGCGAGTTCGAGGTAGCCGCCGAGGAGGGGGGCGCCGGTCCGCTTGGCCTGCTCGTCGGTGTTGATCAGGTTGAACTGGCGGTCGGGCAGGCCGGTGCGGTCCTTGATGCCGCTGGCGCCGTAGGTCTCCTCGGCGCGCAGGCGGCCGGTGAGGGCGACCTCGCCGGCCGGGGTGGCCGGGACGGGCGGGTACTCGGTGGCGCCGTTGCCGGAGGCGACCCAGCCGCGGTTGACCAGGAGGGTGCCCTTGCCGTCGGCGAGCCGGAACGGGGTCACGACGAAGTAGCCGATGGTCCCGCTGGAGTCGGTCCGCTTGCGGACCACGAACTCGTGTGCCGGGTCGTACTGTCCGGTGGCGGTCACCGTGCGCCAGGTGAGGTCCTTGGGGACCGCGAAGCCGGGGGTCGGCGACAGGGTGTCGAAGGGGACCGGCGCGGCCGTGAGGGCCTGGCCGATCAGCTCGTTCCGGGCCACCCGTGCCTCGTGGCGGTGAAGCTGCCAGAAGCCCAGCTTGATCGTCGCGGGGATCAGCAGCAGCGCGACCAGCATGGTGATCAGCCACTGTCGGGTCAGCAGAAAACGGTACACATGGGAACGGTACGCCGACCTCACAACGGGCTCACGCACCGGGGTGCGGGGCGACCTCGCGCAGCAGTTGGAGGAAGGCGTCCTCGCCGACGACGGGGGTGCCGACCTCGCGGGCCTTGCGGGCCTTGCCGCTCCAGCTGTCCGGCTCGTTGGTGACCAGCAGGCTGGTGAGGCGGCTCACCGAGGTGGCGATGTGCAGGCCGGCCTCGACCGCGCGGTCCTCCAGGACCTCGCGGTCGGTGGCGGTGTCGCCGGTGATGGCCACCCGCATGCCCTGGACCAGCGGTTTGCCGTCCTGCCAGCGCCCCGGGTTGGGGTACGGGCAGGGCGGGCGCTTCTTGGCCTGGCGGTACGAGGCGCCGGTCCAGTTGCCGCGGCCGGGGGCGGCGGGCTCCTCCTCGCCGAGGTCGGTGACCGCGACGCAGTTCTGCAGCGGCAGCGGCACGCCGCCGTCGCGGGCGAGGTGCAGGCTGGGGCGGAAGGCCTCGGCGAGCACCCGGGCGTCGTCCAGGGCGTTGTGGGCGTGGCGCTGCCGGACGCCGAAGTGGGCGGCGAGCGAGGAGAGCTTGCCGTTGGGCAGCGGCAGGCGCAGGTCGCGGGAGAGGACCATGGTGCACAGCCGCTGCTCGACCGGGGCGCGCAGGCCGGCCCGCGAGAACTCGCGGGAGATCATGTTCCAGTCGAAGAGCGCGTTGTGCGCGACCAGGACGCGGTCGTGCAGGCGCGCGGCGAACTCCTCGGCGATCTGCGGGAAGGTCGGGGCGGTGGCGAGCAGCTCGGCGGTGAGGCCGTGGATCCAGACCGGGCCGGGGTCCCGCTCGGGGTTGACCAGGGTGTACCAGTGGTCGACGACCTCGCCGTCCGGGTCCAGCTGGTAGACGCCCGCCGAGATGACGCGGTCCGAGCGGCCGAGACCGGTGGTCTCGACGTCGACGACCGCGAAGCCCCCGGCGGGGGCGGCGGAGCGCTGCGCGGGGACCGGGGCGGTCCGCGGCGCTCCGTACGTCTCGGGCTGGATCGGTTGCATGGTCCAACAGGATAAGGGGCCGGGCGGGGGGCTCCGGCCGGAATGTTCCGACCGACCGGCCGGAATAGAGTGGTCAGCGGGGGTGTCGTACACCTGGTCGAGACCGTTCAGCTAAGGAACAGCGCATGCGTGCCACCGTGATTCACGGCCCCAACGACATCCGGATCGAAGACGTCCCGGACCCGGTGATCCAGTACCCGACGGACGTGGTGCTCCGGGTGGTGAACGCCTGTATCTGCGGCAGCGACCTGTGGGCGTACCGCGGGGTCGCGCAGCGGGTGGCCGGGCAGCGGATCGGGCACGAGTTCCTCGGCGTGGTCGAGGAGGTCGGCGCCGAGGTGCGCGGCTTCGCCAAGGGCGACTTCGTGGTGGCGCCGTTCGTCTGGTCGGACGGCGTGTGTGACTTCTGTCTCGAAGGCCTCCAGACCTCCTGCCCGCACGGCGGGTTCTGGGGGCAGGTCGGTTCGGACGGCGGCCAGGGCGAGGCGGTGCGGGTGCCGTTCGCGGACGGGACGCTGGTGAAGCTGCCGAAGGAGGCGGCGGGCGACGAGAAGCTGCTGCCCGGGCTGCTGGCGCTGTCCGACGTGATGTCCACCGGGCACCACGCGGCGGTCTCGGCGCGGGTGCGGCCCGGGGCGACGGTCGCGGTGGTCGGCGATGGCGCGGTGGGCCTGTGCGGCGTCCTGGCGGCGCACCGGCTGGGCGCGGGCCGGATCATCGCGCTGGGCCGGCACACGGCCCGCACCGAGCTGGCCCGTCGCTTCGGTGCGACGGACGTGGTGGCGGAGCGCGGCGAGGCCGCGGTCGAGGCGGTGAAGGAGCTGACCGGCGGGCAGGGCGCGCACGCGGTGCTGGAGGCGGTCGGCACCGAGGAGTCGATGCGGACGGCCGTCTCGATAGCCCGGGACGGCGGCGCGGTGGGCTACGTCGGGGTGCCGCACGGCGGCAGCGCGGGCGTCGACATCGGTCAGATGTTCGGCCGGAACGTTTCGCTGAACGGCGGCGTCGCCCCGGCCCGCGCGTACATCCCCGAGCTGCTGCCGGACGTCCTCTCGGGCGCCATCGAGCCGGGCCTGGTCTTCGACCGGACCGTCGGCCTGGACGGCGTTCCGGACGGCTACCGCGCGATGGACGACCGCTCGGCCCTGAAGGTGCGGATCGCCTTCTGAGGCGTCGGCCTCCCGGCTCCGGCCCGTGCCGCCCCGTTCGGGGTGCGGCACGGGCCGGAGCCGTTCTCCGGGGAGGTTCCGGGGGCCGATCGTGGGCGGTGCGGTCGCTGGGATGGGCTGTTTTTCGGCCAATCGGATGGTGCGAGGGGGTGAACGGTCGACTGATCGCGGTCAACCCCTTCCGGGGCGGGCAGGACGCTCCTAGCATTGCGCGGCGCACACCAGACATGTGACGCCCCTCACGTTCGATCGTTCCCCCCGTGTGACAAATACGCCGAAGGAGTGAGACAGCGTGGATTCGCCGCCGCTCACCACCACCGCCGCCACGGAAGCCCAACTCATCGACAACAGCGAGGAGTTCCGTACGCTGCGGCGCTCGTTCCGGAGCTTCGCCTTCCCGGTCACCATCGGCTTCGTGCTCTGGTACCTGTTCTACGTCCTGCTCTCCTGCTACGCCCCGGGACTGATGCGCACCAAGGTCCTCGGGCACGTCAACGTGGCCCTGGTCCTCGGGCTGCTGCAGTTCGTGACCACCTTCGCCATCGCCGCCTGGTACGCCCGCTACGCGGACCGGCGGATCGACCCGCCAGCCGCGGCGATCCGCGAGGCGCACGGCGCCGTCGTCCACGCTCCCCGGGAGTCCGCCGAATGAGCCTGCTCGCCAGCTCCGCCACCGAGCACCGCGGCCTGACGATGGCCCTGTTCGGCGTGTTCGTCCTCGCCACCCTCGGCATCACCGTCTGGGCCGGGCGGCAGACCAGGAGCGCCGCCGACTTCTACGCCGGCGGCCGCGGCTTCACCGGCTTCCAGAACGGCCTGGCCATCTCCGGCGACTACATGTCCGCCGCCTCCTTCCTCGGCATCGCCGGGACCATCGCGCTCAGCGGCTACGACGGCTTCCTCTACTCGATCGGCTTCCTGGTCGCCTGGCTGGTCGCCCTGCTGCTGATCGCCGAACCGCTGCGCAACTCCGGCCGCTTCACGATGGCGGACGTGCTCGCGTTCCGGATGCGCCAGCGCCCGGTGCGCACCGCGGCGGGCGTCTCCACCATCGTGGTGTCGATCTTCTACCTGCTCGCCCAGATGGTCGGCGCCGGCACCCTGGTGGCCCTGCTGCTGGGGGCCGAGGGAGGCGCCGCCAAGCGCTGGACCATCGTCGGGGTCGGCGCGCTGATGATCGTCTACGTGGTGATAGGAGGGATGAAGGGCACCACCTGGGTGCAGATCGTCAAGGCGGTGCTGCTGATCGCCGGCGCCGCGCTGATGACCGTCCTGGTGCTGGCCAAGTACCACTTCAACCCCTCCGAACTGCTCGGCGCGGCGGCGAGCGCGAGCGGCAAGGGCGAGGCCTTCCTCCAACCGGGGCAGAAGTACGGCAGCGGCACCGCCAAGCTCGACTTCATCAGCCTCGGCATCGCGCTGGTGCTCGGCACCGCCGGCCTGCCGCACATCCTGGTCCGCTTCTACACCGTGCCCACCGCCAAGGCGGCCCGGAAGTCGGTGCTCTGGGCGATCGGCATCATCGGCGTCTTCTACCTGATGACCCTGGCGCTCGGCTTCGGCGCGGCCGCGCTGGTCGGCTCCAAGGCGATCAAGGCGGCGAACGCGGCGGGCAACACCGCGGCCCCGCAGCTGGCCGAGGCGCTCGGCGGGGGCGCCGGGAGCACCGGCGGCGCGATCCTGCTCGCGGTGATCTCGGCGGTCGCCTTCGCCACCATCCTGGCCGTGGTCGCCGGGCTCACGCTCGCCTCCTCGGCCTCCTTCGCCCACGACCTCTACGCCAACGTGATCCGGCGCGGGAAGGCGAGCGAGAAGGAGGAGGTGCGGTCGGCGAAGTGGGCCGCGGTCGCGATCGGGGCGGTGGCGATCGTGCTCAGCCTCTTCGCGGACAAGCTCAACACCGCCGCCCTGGTCGCGCTGGCCTTCGCCGTCGCCGCCTCGGCGAACCTGCCCACCCTGCTCTACTCGCTGTTCTGGAAGCGCTTCACCACCGTCGGCGCGGTCAGCTCGGTCTACGCCGGACTGCTCACCTCGGTGACGCTGGTGGTCTTCTCTCCGGTGGTCTCCGGCGCGAAGACCTCGCTCTTCCCGCACTCCGACTTCCACTGGTTCCCGCTGGAGAATCCCGGCCTGGTCTCCATCCCGGTCGGCTTCCTGGCCGGCTGGCTCGGCACGCTGCTGTCCAGGGAACGCCCCGACGCGGCGAAGTACGCTGAACTGGAGGTCCGCTCGCTGACCGGGCTGGGCGCCCACTGATCGTCCCGCGATGACTATGCTGGCCCGGCCCGCCGTGACGGTGGCCGGGCCGGCCGCATCTCGGGGAAGGACGAACGTGCTGCTCGACACCTTCGGACGCCAGGCCGTCGACCTGAGGGTCTCCCTCACGGACCGCTGCAACCTGCGCTGCACCTACTGCATGCCCGAGGAGGGCCTGCGGTGGCTGGCCAAGCCCGAGCTGCTGACCGACGAGGAGATCGTCCGGCTGGTCACCGTGGCCGTGCGCGACCTGGGCGTGCGCGAGGTCCGCTTCACCGGCGGCGAACCGCTGCTGCGTCCCGGACTGGTCGCCGTCGTCGCCGCCTGCTCGGAGCTGGAGCCGCGCCCGGAGCTCTCGCTGACCACCAACGGCATCGGACTGGCCCGCACCGCGACGGCGCTGCGCGAGGCCGGCCTGGACCGGGTCAACGTCTCGCTGGACACCCTCGACCCCGAGGTGTTCCACACCCTCACCCGCCGCCACCGCCACCAGGACGTCCTGGACGGGCTGGCCGCCGCCGAGGCCGCCGGGCTGGCACCGGTGAAGCTGAACGCGGTGCTGATGCGCGGGGTCAACGACCACGAGGCGGCCGACCTGCTGGCCTGGTGCCTGGAGCGGGGCTACGAGCTGCGCTTCATCGAGCAGATGCCGCTGGACGCCCAGCACGGCTGGGACCGTACGTCGATGGTCACCGCGACGGAGATCCTGGACCTGCTGCGCACCCGCTTCACGCTCACCCCGGAGCCGTCCGCGAGCCGGGGCGCGGCACCCGCCGAGCGCTGGCTGGTGGACGGCGGCCCGGGCCGGGTGGGCGTGATCGCCTCGGTCACCCGGCCGTTCTGCCGGGCCTGCGACCGCACCCGGCTGACCGCCGACGGCCAGGTGCGCAACTGCCTGTTCGCGACCGGCGAGACCGACCTGCGCACCGCGCTGCGCTCCGGCGCGGACGACGCCGAACTGGCCGCGCTGTGGCGGGCGGCGATGTGGGGCAAGAAGGCCGGGGCCGGGATCGACGACCCGGAGTTCCTCCAGCCCGAGCGGCCGATGTCCGCGATCGGCGGCTGAGCGGGCCGAGCGGGTTGGGCCGGTTGAGCCGGTCGGGCAGGCGCTAGGCCGGCTTCCCGGAGCCCTCGGCGGGCTCGGGGGTCCAGTCGGCGAAGGCGACGACCTCCTTGAGGAAGCCGCGCACCGAGAGGAACTGGGACAGGTGCTCGCGGTGCCCGTCGCAGGCGAGCCAGGTCTTGCGGCGGTCCGGGGTGTGCAGCTTGGGGTTGTTCCACACCAGCACCCAGCCGGCGTCCGTCCGGCAGCCCTTGGCGGAGCAGATCGGCGTCTGCGGGGTGTCCATCGGGCCGTCCTCAACGATTGGCGGGTGGGTCTGCACCGCCAGTCTGTCACGCCCGTCCGGGCCGACCGGATCCGGGCATGGCGACGCCGGGCAGCCACGGGGGGAGCCGCCCGGCGTCGGTCCGTCGCTCCGACGGGGGATGCGGAGCGCGTACGCAGTATGTCACGCCAAGACCCTCGGATGGGGAGGTCTTGCATGATTAATCTGAGCTTCTTTTGAGCTTTCGCTGAGCCGGACGGGGGTGAAGCGGCATGAAACGGACGGTCAGTCCACGTCCTGTGAAGGATCGGTGGGAACGGCCTTTGCCTCTCCTGTACCAGCCTTCGCACCAGCCCCACCCGTCCCACCGGGGCCGAGCATCAGCGGGGTGTCCAGCGGGATGTCGAAGGTGCTCGGCAGCCCCGGGGCCCGCTCCCGGCCCGCGTTGGCGATCAGCACCGCGAAGTACGGCAGCAGGACGGCGCCCGCCAGCGCCGCGAACGCCAGCCAGCGCTGGACGTCCCACAGCACCACCGCGAGCAGCACGCAGACCGTGCGGAGCAGCATCGAGATGACGTAGCGGCGCTGGCGTCCCCGGACGTCCTCGGTGAGGCTGCTGCGCGCCCCCGTGATCCGGAAGACCTGCCCGTCGTCGGCGCTCTTGCCCATGTGTCCTACCGCCCTCGTCGCGCACCCGCGCGCCTGGCCGCGCGGCCTCCTCACGGTACGCCCGGGCGCACCCGGCGACGAGACCGGGTGGGCCGCACCCACCCGGTCGGGTACGCGAAGGGCCTGTCCGGCGGAGCGGACAGGCCCTCGGCGGTGCGGTGCGGCTCGGCGCTAGGAGCGGCGGGAGAGGTACCGCGGGGGCACGGCGTCGGTGAGCCAGACGCCGTTCTCGCTGAGCCGGAACTCGTGGCCGGCCGCCGTCATCGCCGCCGCGTTCACGGTCAGCACCACCGGACGGCCGTGCCGGGCGCCGACCCCGGTGGCCGTCCCGGTGTCCGCCGAGAGGTGGACGTCCTGGCGGGCCATCGGGCGCAGGCCCTCGCGGAAGATCGCCGCCAGGTGCCGGTCGGCGGTGCCGTGGTAGAGCACGGGCGGCGGCACGGTGGCGGTCAGGCCGAGGTCGACCGCCACCGTGTGGCCCTGGTTGGCGCGGATCGAGAGACCGTCCGGCGAGTAGCCGAAGCGGCGCTTGTTGTTGGTCGCCACGACGTGGTCCAGCTCGGCCCGGGTGAGCGGCCGGCCCCGGGCGGCGAGCCCGGCGAGCAGCTCGTCGACCCGGACCCAGCCGGACGCGTCCAGCGCGACCCCCGCCAGCCCGGGCTCGTGCCGCAGGATCCGCGACAGCATCTTGCTCGACCTGACCAGGCGCTTCTCGTCCATCATGTCTCTCGTATCCCCCGTCGGTCAGCGGCTAAGAGGCCTGGCTGACCGAACTCATGTTGAAGTCCGTGACACGCACGGGTGGCATCGCGGTGCGGGTGACGTTGTCGCTCCACTCGCGGGGCAGGCAGCGTTCGGTGCGGCCCACCTCGGTGATCCGGTTCAGCAGGTCCACCGGGGACTCGTTGAACCGGAAGTTGTTGACCTCGCCGACGACCTCGCCGTTCTCCACCAGGTAGACGCCGTCCCGGGTGAGCCCGGTGAGCAGCAGCGTCGCCGGGTCCACCTCGCGGATGTACCAGAGGCAGGTGAGCAGCAGGCCGCGCTCGGTGCGGGCGATCATCTCGTCCAGCGTCGGCGCGGACTCCTGGTCGGCCGTCTCCAGCACGAGGTTGTCGATCGCCGGGCGCACCGGCAGGCCGGTGAGGGCGGCCGCGTGGCGGGTGGTGACCAGGTCGTTCAGCACGCCCTCGCGGATCCACTCGGTGGCGGTGATCGGCTGGCCGTTGTCGAAGACCGAGTAGTCCCCGCCGGAGGAGTGGGTGAGCACGAACGGCGCGGCCTCCAGGCCGGGTTCGCGCGGGTCGGAGCGCAGGGTCAGCGGCAGGGCGCTGAGCTTGTCGCCGATCCGGGTGCCTCCGCCGGGCTTGGAGAAGACCGTCCGGCCCTCCTGGGCGTCCCGGCCGCCGGAGGACCAGTTGAGGACGATCAGCAGGTCGGCGACGGCCGAGGGCGGCAGCAGCGCCTCGTACCGCCCGGCGGGCAGGTCCACCTTGCGGGCGCCCCAGCCGAGCCGCCTGGTCAGCTCGGTGTGCAGGCCGGCGACGTCGACGTCGGCGAAGTCCCGGGTGGAGGCGCCCACCCAGGCGGAGCTGGAGAGGTCGGCGGTCTTGGCGTTGATCTCGACCATGCCGGTGGGCTGGTCGTGGCGCAGCCGCAGGCCGGTGGAGCTGCCCAGGTAGCTGGAGGTCATCTCGTGCCGGGCGAAGCCGTACAGGAGCTGGCCCTGGGCCGCGGCGCGGGCGAAGGCCTCGCCGAGGGCCGGGCCGAAGGCGTCGAACACCTCGATGGAGGTCAGTGCGGGCGGCTCGGTGAAGTCCGGCGAGGAGGGCCCGCCGGCGATCAGCGGCTGGGCGTCCTCGGCCGGGCCGGCCGCGCGGGCGGCCTCCTCGGCGGCCCGTACCAGGCCCTCCACCTCCGCCGCGGTGACGGCCTCGCGGGAGACCACGCCGGAGGCGGTGCCCTCGGCGCCGGCCACGGTGGCGATCACGGTGAGGCGGCGGCCGCGGGTGACGCCGTTGGTGGTCAGGGCGTTGCCGGCCCAGCGCAGGTTGGCGGTGGACTCCTCGTCGGCGATCACCACGCAGCCGTCGGCGCGGGAGAGGCCGAGCGCCAGCTCGACGAGTTCGTGGGGCTGCTTCGCGGTCATCAGTGACCCGCCTCCTGCTGGGTGTTGAGCACGTTGACGTTGCGGAACAGCGCCGACGGGCAGCCGTGGCTGACCGCCGCGATCTGACCGGGCTGCGCCTTGCCGCAGTTGAAGGCGCCGCCGAGGAAGTAGGTCTGCGGGCCGCCGACCGCCGCCATCGAGCCCCAGAAGTCGGTGGTGGTGGCCTGGTAGGCGAAGTCCTTGACCTGGCCCGCGAGTTCGCCGTCCTTGATGGCGTAGGCGCGCTGCCCGGTGAACTGGAAGTTGTACCTCTGCTGATCGATCGACCAGGAACGGTCGCCGACGATGTAGAGGCCGTTCTCGACCTGGCCGACCAGGCCCGCGGTGTCCGGGCCGTCGACGGCCGGCCGGAGCGAGACGTTGGCCATCCGTTGCACCGGGACGTGTGCGGGGGAGTCGGCGAAGGCGCAGCCGTTGGAGCGCTCGAAGCCCTTCAGTGCGGCGATGCGGCGGTCGAGCTGGTAGCCGACCAGGACGCCGTCCCTGACCAGGTCCCAGGACTGGGTGGCCACGCCCTCGTCGTCGTAGCCGATGGTGGACAGGCCGTGCTCGGCGGTGCGGTCGCCGGTGACGTGCATCAGCTCGGAGCCGTACTTCAGCGAGCCGAGCTGGTCGAAGGTGGCGAAGGAGGTGCCGGCGTAGGCGGCCTCGTAGCCGAGCGCGCGGTCCAGTTCGGTGGCGTGGCCGATCGACTCGTGGATGGTCAGCCAGAGGTTGGTCGGGTCGATCACCAGGTCGTAGCGGCCGGCCTCGACGCTCGGGGCCCGCATCTTCTCGGCCAGCAGGACGGGCAGTTCGGCGAGTTCGGCGTCCCAGTCCCAGCCGGTGCCGGTGACGTACTCGTAGCCGCGGCCGACCGGCGGGGCCAGGGTCGTCATCGAGTCGAAGGCGCCGGTGCGCTCGTCGACCGAGGTGGCCTCCAGGTCGGAGTGCACCCGGATCCGCTGCTGGGTGGTCACCGTGCCGGCGGTGTCCGCGTAGAACTTGTTCTCCTGGACGGTCCGCAGGGCCGCCTGGACGTGCGAGACGCCCTCGGCGGCCAGCAGCCGGGAGCTGCGCTCGGCGAGCAGCGCGGTCTTCTCGGCGTCCGGCACCTCGAAGGGGTTGACCTCGTACGCGGAGACCCAGGTGACGTCCCGGTGGACCGGCTCGCCGGCCAGCTCGACCCGCTCGGTGGAGCCGGCCGCCCGGCTGATCCCGCCGGAGAGGCGGGCCACCGCGACGGCCTGCTCGGCGACCCGGGCCGCCGCGTCGGGGGTGAGGTCGACACCGGCGGCGAAGCCCCAGGCGCCGTCCAGCACCACCCGGACGGCGAAACCGAGCTGCACGCTGTCGGAGGTGCCGGCCGGACGCGCGTCGCGCAGCCGCCAGGAGGCGCTGCGGATCCGCTCCAGGCGGAAGTCGGCGTGGCTCGCGCCCAGTTCGCGGGCGCGGGCGAGGGCGGCGTCGGCGAGGGGCCGCAGCGGCAGGGCGAGGAACGCCGGGTCGACGGCGCGCCCGTGCGGGGCACCGGAGCGATCGGCCGGAGGGATCGGAGGCAATCGGGCTCCCAGGTCGCGGAGGGTGGCGGTGCGGCGCCACAGGGGCGCCCGCACCGCATCATTTCCCGTCCACCGGGTTTCCGGCCAGCGCATTTCGACCGGTGCGCCGCAGTGAGGGACCGTCCGGTCGGGCCTCCGGTGCCCGGCTCCGCGGCCCTCGGGCCCGGGCCGTCAGCCGACGGTCTCCCACCAGCCGTCCAGCTCCGGCGGGTTGTCGACGTCGACCCGCTCGCCGGGGCGCGGCACGGCCAGCGGGACGGCCTGCTCCTTGGCGGCCTTCACCAGCCGTTCGATCGGCTCGGCCCACGGGTGCAGGCCCAGGTTGAAGGTGCACCAGTGGACCGGCACCAGCAGGCCGGCGGTCAGGTCCCGGTGCGCGAGGACGGCGTCCTCGGGGGTCATGTGGATGTCCGCCCAGGCCGCGTCGTAGGCGCCGATCTGGACCAGCGCGGCGTCGAACGGGCCGTGCTGCGCGCCGATCCGGGCGTAGCCCTCGAAGTAGCCGGAGTCGCCGGTGTAGAAGACCTTGCGCTTCGGGCCGGCGATCACCCAGGAGCCCCACAGGGTGGTGTTGCGGGTCAGCCCGCGGCCGGAGAAGTGGTGCGCCGCGGTCAGGGTGAGCACCAGGTCGCCCAGGGTGCAGGTCTCGTCCCAGTCCAGCTCGATGATCCGGTGCTCGGGGACGCCCCAGCGGCGCAGGTGGGCGCCGATGCCGAGCGGCACGGCGAAGGGCGCGGACTGGCTGCGCACCAGGCGCTTGACCGTCGCCATGTCCAGGTGGTCGTAGTGGTCGTGCGAGATCAGCACCGCGTCGACCTGGGGCAGCTCCTCCAGCCCGACCGGCACCGGGTGCAGCCGCTTGGGGCCGACGTGCGCGGCGGGGGAGCAGCGGTCGCTCCAGACCGGGTCGAGCAGCACCCGGAAGCCCTCGATCTCCACCAGCGCGGAGGCGTGCCCGTACCAGGTGACCTCCACGCCCTCGGCGGCCGGCCCGGGCGGGGTGGCGGGGCGGACGGTCGGCACCGGGTGGGCGGGGACGCGGCCGGCCCGCTCGAACAGCATCCGGCGGGCGGTGGCGCCGTCGAAGCCGGGGGCGCCGGTGGCGCGGGCGAGCGCGGAGGGCGCGTTGTGGAAGACGCCGTCGCGGTACTGCGGGGAGTTGCGCACCCGCTCCTCGCGCTCGCCGTCCGGCCGTCGCCCGAACGCCGCCGGCAGGTCGCGCAGCGACCAGGCGGTCGCGCCCAGGCCGGCCGCCAGGGCGGTGAGGGCCAGCAGTCGTCCGCGTCGGTGGGTGCTCCGGGGCCGTGCCTTGGTCATCCGCTCTGCCTTCGTCGCTCGCCGGGATGGTCGGGGATCGGTACGGCCGGTCCCGGGCCGGCCCCGCACCACGGGGGCAACGGGTGCGCCCGCCCGTGTTGTTCCCGTACAGTCGCCCCGATCCGGGCAGCGCCCGGGCCTGGGCGGTCTCCGTCGCCGGGACGGCACGGACGGGTACGGATTGTCGGATTGCGACAGATCCGCCGGGGCGGCGCTGTGGGAGACCGATGCGCCGCCGTCGCCGACCGCCCGATAGCGTCACACTGCGTACGCATTCCGACGTACGCGCTCACTCACGGAGAGAGGTGGATCGTTGAGCCGCTCGGTTCTCGTCACCGGAGGAAACCGGGGCATCGGCCTCGCGATCGCCCAGGCCTTCGCCGAAGCGGGCGACAAGGTGGCCATCACCAGCCGCTCGGGCGAGGTGCCCGAGGCGCTGGCCAAGTACGACGTCCTCGCGGTGCGCTGCGACATCACGGACGCCGGGCAGGTCGACGCCGCCTTCACCGAGATCGAGCAGAAGCACGGCGCGGTCGAGGTGCTGGTCGCCAACGCGGGCATCACCAAGGACACGCTGATGCTGCGCATGTCCGAGGAGGACTTCACCTCCGTCGTGGACACCAACCTGACCGGCACCTTCCGGGTGGTCAAGCGCGCGTCCAAGCTGATGATGCGCGCCAGGAAGGGCCGCGTCGTGCTGATCTCGTCCGTGGTGGGCCTGTCCGGCTCCCCGGGCCAGGCCAACTACGCCGCCTCCAAGGCCGGCCTGGTCGGCTTCGCCCGGTCGCTGGCGCGCGAGCTCGGCCCGCGCAACATCACCGTCAACGTGGTCGCCCCCGGCTTCGTCGACACCGACATGACCGCCGTGCTCAGTGACGAGCGCCGCGCGGAGATCGTCGCGGGCGTGCCGCTGGGCCGCTACGCGGCGCCCGCCGAGGTCGCCTCCACCGTGCGGTTCCTCGGGTCGGACGAGGCCGCGTACATCACTGGAGCCGTCATTCCCGTCGACGGCGGATTGGGCATGGGTCACTGATCATGAGTGGAATCCTCGAAGGCAAGCGGATCCTGATCACCGGTGTGCTGATGGAGTCCTCCATCGCCTTCCACACCGCCAAGCTCGCGCAGGAGCAGGGCGCGGAGATCATCCTCACCGCCTTCCCGCGCCCGAGCCTGACCGAGCGGATCGCCCGGAAGCTGCCGAAGCCGGTCAAGGTGCTGGAGCTGGACGTCTCCAACCCGGAGCAGCTGGCCGGCATCGCCGACCAGGTCCGCGAGCACCTGCCGACCCTGGACGGCATCGTCCACTCGATCGGCTTCGCCCCGCAGGACGCGCTGGGCGGCAACTTCCTGGACACCCCGTGGGAGTCCGTGGCCACCGCGATGCACGTCTCGGCGTACTCGCTGAAGTCGCTGACCACGGCGCTGCTGCCGCTGATGCAGGACGGCGGTTCGGTGGTCGGCCTGACCTTCGACGCGCAGTACGCCTGGCCGCAGTACGACTGGATGGGCCCGGCCAAGGCCGCCCTGGAGTCGACCAACCGCTACCTGGCGCGCTACCTGGGCGACCGGGACATCCGCTGCAACCTGATCTCGGCCGGTCCGATCGGCTCGATGGCCGCCAAGTCCATCCCGGGCTTCGGCGACCTGGCCGACACCTGGAACCACCGCTCCCCGCTGAAGTGGGACCTGAGCGACCCGGAGCCGGCCGGCCGCGGCATCGTCGCGCTGCTGTCGGACTGGTTCCCGAAGACCACCGGCGAGATCATCCACGTCGACGGCGGTCTGCACGCCATCGGCGCCTGACGCTCCGCCCGTACGCCGCTGCCCGGCCCTCCCTCGCGGGGGTGCCGGGCAGCGGCGTTCCGGGTGGACGCCGGCGCGGTCAGACGTCCGCGGTGCCGCAGGCGCCGATGGCGCGGCCGGCCTCGACGGAGGCGCGCTGGGCGTCGCCGTCCCGGATGGCCTCCAGGATGGTGTGGTGGCCGATGTAGCGCTCGGCGATCAGCTCGGGGCCGACGTCGTGCCGCAGGTGCTCGCGGGTGACCTCGCCGAGGTCGGCGTAGACGGCGAGCAGGACGTCGTTGTGGGCGGCGGCCACCACGGCCTGGTGGAAGGCGGCGTCGGCCTGGACGAAGTCCTCGGCGTCGCCGGAGTGCCAGGCGGCCTCCCGGCGGGCCAGGGCGCCGTCCAGGAGCTCCAGGTCGCGCGGGGTGCGGCGGTGGGCGGCGAGGCCGGCGGCGGAGGTCTCCAGGGCCGCCCGCAGCTCGGCGACCTGGTCCTGGCCGGCGTCGGCGAAGCGGCGGTGCATCACGCCGGCCAGCTCGCTGGTGGCCAGCACATACGTGCCGGAGCCCTGGCGGATGTCGAGCAGCCCGTTGTGGGCGAGGGCGCGGACGGCCTCGCGGACGGTGTTGCGGGCGACGCCGAGCTGTTCGACCAGGGCGGCCTCGGTGGGGATGCGCGAGCCGACCGGCCACTCCCCGGAAGTGATCTGGGCACGCAGCTGTGCGATCACCTGGTCGGACAGCGGGGTGCGCCTCGGCGAGGACAGCGCCACGGGGGACTCCTTGCGGCTACGGCTCGGGTGGGGCCTGGGTGGGAGGTGGCCGGTGGATGAACGGTCGGCACATCATGCCAATTCCAAGGTGCATCAATTCATCCCATCATTCTATGATGCTCTCTATGCCCGCAGCAGACACCACCGCTTCCTCCCGGACCGAGAGCCGGCCGCCGACCGAAGAGCGGCCCGCCGCCTCCGGCTCCGCCAAGTACCTCGGCGTGCTGTTCGCCGTCGCGATCGCCGCCGCCGCCTTCAACCTGCGCCCCGTGGTCACCAGCCTCGGGCCGCTGCTCAAGCAGGTCCGCGACGACCTCGGGATGAACCCGACGCTCGCCGGGCTGCTCACCGCCGTCCCGTCGCTCTGCTTCGGGCTGTTCGGCTTCGCCGCGCCCGCGGCGGCCCGTCGGATCGGTCCGATCGCGGTCGTCACGGCGGGCATGGGCGCCATCACGGCGGGCGTGCTGGCCCGCTCGTTCGCCGGCGGCACCGCCGTGTTCCTGCTGCTCACCGCCCTCGCCCTGGCCGGGGTGGCGGTCTCCAACGTGCTGCTGCCGGTGGTGATCAAGCGGTACTTCCCGGACCGGGTCGGGCCGATGATCGGCCTCTACTCGATGGCGCTGTCCGCCGGCACCGCGCTGGCCGCCGCCGTCACCGTGCCGCTGACCAAGTCGCTCGGCGGCGACTGGCGCTACGGCCTGGGCGTCTGGGCCGTCCTGGGGGCGCTCGCCCTGGTGCTCTGGCTGTTCGTGCTGATCGCCAAGCGGGAGCGCGGCGAGCGGGCCGGCGGCGCCGCCGCCCCCGTCCGGCTGCCGATCACCCGCAGCCGGACCGCCTGGGCGCTGGCCGGGTACTTCGGCCTCCAGGCCACCGGCGCGTACGTGGTCATGGGCTGGATGTCGCAGATCTTCCAGGACGCCGGCATCGGCGAGGGCACCACCGGCGTGCTGCTCGCGGTCACCATGGTGATCGGCGTGCCGGTCTCCTTCGTGCTGCCCAACCTGGCCGCCCGCCGCGGCGACCAGCGGCTGTTCGTGGTGCTGCTGGCCTGCTGCGGCATCGCCGGGTACGCCGGTCTGGCGATCGCCCCGGCCGGGGGCGCCTGGCTCTGGGCGGTCCTGCTGGGCCTGTCCAACTGCGCCTTCCCGCTGGTGCTGACCATGATCGGACTGCGGGCCCGGTCCGCGGGCGGGGTCGCGCAGCTCTCCGCCTTCGCCCAGGGCATCGGCTACCTGGTGTCCATCCCGGGCCCGATCCTGGTCGGCTGGCTCTACGGGGCCACCGGTGAGTGGTACTGGCCGCTGGGCTTCCTGTCGCTGCTGCTGGTGCCGCAGATGCTGTTCGGCCTGCGCGCGGCGCGGGCCCGGCACATCGAGGACGAGGCGGTGCACCCGGCGGAGCGGGCCGCGGCGTGACGCCCCCGCCGGGGGTGTGAGGACGCGCGGGGGAGGGCCGGGCCCCGACGGGCGGGTCAAGACCCGGCCAAGGGGGCGGGGTCGGCGGACGGCGGGCGTGTTCGGAGTGGGAGACTTCCGGACATGCCCGTTCTCGATCCCAACCCCACCGACGGCCGCAAGCAGCTCGGCCGCATCGCCCTCGCCTTCGCCGCCATCGCGGTGCTGGTGTCGATCATCGCCACCGTCGCCGCCACGATGGGCTGACGGACGGCCGTACGCCGGCTGACGCCCCGGTGAACGGGGCATGGTGACACGGGTCGTCCCTCGGAGTGGCGGCATCCCGGGGCATCGCGCCGCCGGGCCGCTTTTCTGCCAAGCTTGCTGGGTATGAGCGCCGACACGCCCCGCAGGATCATCGTTCTCCGCCATGCCAAGGCCGACTGGCCGAACGGCGTGGACGACCACGACCGGCCGCTGGCCGACCGGGGCCGTCACCAGGCCCCGGACGCCGGCCGCTGGCTGGTCGACTCCGGCATCAGCCCCGACTACGTGCTCTGCTCGACCGCGCTGCGCGCCCGCGAGACGTGGAAGCTGGCGGTGCACGAGCTGCCGCAGCGGCCGCTCCGGACGGTGTACGAGGAGCGGGTCTACGAGGCCAGCCCCGGGGAGATCATCGCCGTCCTCCAGGAGACCCCGGAGGAGTACGCGGACGTGGTGCTGGTCGGCCACAACCCGGGCGTGCTGGGGCTGACCCAGGTGCTGGCCGGGGACGCGGGCGATCCGGACGCGCTGGAGCGGCTGCGCCTCGGGGGCTTCCCGACGGCGGCGGTCGCGGTGCTCAGCTTCAGCGGCTCCTGGAAGGGCGTCGAGCCGGGCGTGGCCCAGCTGGTCTCGTACCACACGCCGCAGGACTGACCGCGGGACCGTACACGAGGCGCTCAGGTTGGGCCGCTCGTTCGGCGTGAACGTCGTGGTGA
>NZ_JBHVEU010000114.1:0-21436 GCF_042802075.1 Kitasatospora sp. NPDC057518 | reverse complement strand
AGGCCGGCCCGCGCCCGGGCCGGGTGGAGGCACCACCGCACCGCTCCGAGTCGTGAGGTGAACCCATGTCACTGCTCTCCCGCGTCACGTCCCCGGCCGAGCTGCGCAAGCTCCCGGCCGTCGAACTGCCCCTGCTCGCCGACGAGATCCGCGACTTCCTGATCGAGGCCGTCACCCGCACCGGCGGCCACCTCGGGCCCAACCTCGGCGTGGTGGAGCTGACCATCGCGCTGCACCGGGTCTTCGACTCGCCGTACGACCGGATCGTCTTCGACACCGGCCACCAGAGCTACGTCCACAAACTGCTCACCGGCCGCCAGGACTTCAGCCGGCTGCGGATGCGCGGCGGACTCTCCGGGTACCCCGCGCGGGGCGAGTCCGAGCACGACCTGGTCGAGAACTCGCACGCCTCCACCGCGCTCTCCTACGCCGACGGCCTGGCCAAGGCGGCCCGACTGCTCGGCCAGCACGACCGGCACACCGTCGCGGTGATCGGCGACGGCGCCCTCACCGGCGGCCTCGCCTGGGAGGCGCTCAACAACATCGCCGAGGCGCGCGACCGACCGCTGGTCATCGTCGTCAACGACAACGAGCGCTCCTACGCCAGGACCATCGGCGGCCTCGCCAACCACCTGGCCACCCTGCGCACCACCCAGGGCTACGAGCGGTTCCTCGCCCTGGGCAAGGAGGCCCTGCAGCGCACCCCGCTGGTCGGCCAGCCGATCTTCGACGCGCTGCACGGCGCCAAGAAGGGGTTCAAGGACGCCTTCGCCCCGCAGGGCATGTTCGAGGACCTCGGCCTCAAGTACCTCGGGCCGATCGACGGCCACGACCTGGGCGCGGTCGAACAGGCGCTGCGCCAGGCCCGCAACTTCGGCGGACCGGTCATCGTGCACTGCCTGACCGTCAAGGGCCGCGGCTACCGGCCGGCCGAGCAGGACGAGGCCGACCGCTTCCACGCCGTCAACCCGATCGACCCGTACACCTGCCTGCCGATCTCGCCCAGCGGCGGCGTCTCCTGGACCTCGGTGTTCGGGGACGAGCTGCTCACCCTCGGAGCCGAGCGGCCGGACCTCGTGGCGATCACCGCGGCCATGCTCCAGCCGGTGGGCCTGGCCCCGTTCGCCAAGGCCTACCCGGAGCGGACCTTCGACGTCGGGATCGCCGAGCAGCACGCCGTCACCAGCGCGGCGGGGCTGGCCACCGGCGGACTGCACCCGGTGTTCGCGGTCTACGCGACCTTCCTCAACCGGGCCTTCGACCAGGTGCTGATGGACGTCGCCCTGCACCGGCTGGGCGTCACCTTCGTGCTCGACCGCTCCGGGGTGACCGGGCCGGACGGCGCCTCGCACAACGGCATGTGGGACATGTCGATCCTCCAGGTCGTCCCCGGCCTGCGGCTCGCCGCGCCGCGCGACGCGGAACAGCTGCGCGCCCAGCTGCGCGAGGCCGTCGAGGTCGGCGACGCCCCGACCGTCGTCCGCTTCCCGAAGGGGAACGTCGGGCCCGCGGTGCCGGCCGTCGAGCGGACCGGCGGGGTGGACGTGCTGCTGCGCACCGGGCGGGCGCCGGAGATCCTGCTGGTCGCCGTCGGCACCACCGCCTCCGCCTGCCTGGACGCGGCCCGGCTGCTGCTCGCCGAGGGCTTCACCGCGACCGTGGTCGACCCGCGCTGGGTCAAGCCGGTCGACCCGGTGCTGCCCGAACTCGCCGCCGCCCACCGGCTGGTGGTCACCGTCGAGGACAACGGCCGTACCGGAGGCGTCGGTTCGGCCGTCGCCCAGGCGCTGCGCGACGCCGACGTGGACGTGCCGGTGCGGGTGCTCGGCCTGCCCCAGGAGTTCCTCGGCCACGCCTCGCGCGGGGAGATCCTGGAGGAGGCGGGGCTGACCGGGACCGGGGTCGCCGCCCAGACCGCCGTCTTCGCCAAGAACCTGCTACCGACCCGAGGAGCGAACCCGCGCCATGCCGGCTGAACCAGACCGCCCCGCCTTCGACCTCGCCGCGCTGATCGCCGAACGCGGCGGCGAGCGCTACGAGTTGCACGGCCGCTACCTCAACCCGCAGCTGCCGCGGATGCTGCGCACCATCGGCTTCGACAAGTACTACGAGCGCGCCCGGGGCCAGTACTTCTACGACGCCGAGGGCAACGAGTACCTCGACATGCTGGCCGGCTTCGGCATCTTCGCGCTCGGCCGCCACCACCCGGTGGTGCGCTCGGCGGTCCAGCAGGTGATGGACCTCGACCTGCCGGACCTGGTCCGCTTCGACTGCTCACCGCTGCCCGGGCTGCTGGCCGAGCGGCTGCTGTCGTACGCGCCCGGACTGGACCGGGTGTTCTTCGGCAACAGCGGCACCGAAGCGGTGGAGACGGCGCTCAAGTTCGCCCGGTACGCCACCGGACGGAAGCGGATCCTGTACGCCGACCACGCCTTCCACGGGCTGACCACCGGCTCGCTCTCCGTCAACGGGGAGAGCGGCTTCCGCAAGGGCTTCGACCCGCTGCTGCCGGACACCGCCGTCCCGCTCGGCGATCTCGGCGCGCTGGCCAAGGAGTTGAAGCGCGGCGACGTCGCGGGGCTGATCGTCGAGCCGATCCAGGGCAAGGGCGTCCAGGCGCCGCCGCCCGGCTGGCTGCGGGCCGCCCAGGCGCTGCTCCACGAGCACCGGGCGCTGCTGATCTGCGACGAGGTGCAGACCGGCATCGGCCGCACCGGCGAGTTCTTCGCCTACCAGCACGAGGAAGGCGTGCTGCCGGACCTGGTCTGCGCCGCCAAGGCGCTGTCCGGCGGGTACGTGCCGGTCGGGGCGACGCTCGGCAAGGGCTGGATCTTCGAGAAGGTGTACTCCTCGATGGACCGGGTGCTGGTGCACTCGGCCAGCTTCGGGTCCAACGCCCAGGCCATGGCGGCCGGGCTGGCGACCCTGGAGGTGATGGGCGACGAGCAGGTGGTGGAGAACGCCCGCAAGGTGGGCGACTACTTCCGTGGACGGCTGACCGCGCTGGTCGACCAGTACGAGCTGCTCGCCGAGGTGCGCGGGCGCGGGCTGATGATCGGGATCGAGTTCGGCCGGCCCAAGTCGCTGAAGCTGCGCACCGGTTGGACCGCGCTCCAGGCGGCGCGCAAGGGGCTGTTCGCGCAGATGGTGGTCGTGCCGCTGCTGCAGCGGCACCGCATCCTGACCCAGGTGTCGGGGGACCACCTGGAAGTGATCAAGCTGATCCCCCCGCTGATCATCACCGAGCGTGACGTGGACCGGTTCGTGGACGCCTTCACCGAGATCATGGACGAGGCCCACCGGGGGAGCGGGCTGATGTGGGACTTCGGGCGGACGCTGGTGAAGCAGGCGGTCGGCGGGCGCTGAGGCTGCCGGGGCCGCCGGGGTCGGGATCGTGGGTGGCACGGTGTGGGAAGTCGACGGCACGGAGTGGGAAGTCGGCCGGGTCGACTTCCCACTCCGTGGGAGACACCGCGTCAGAGCTCGGTCCGGCGGCGCCGGATGACAACCACGAGATCGACGGCGGCGAACAGGGTGAGCAGGCCGCAGGCCACGGCGAAGCCGGTGAGGGTGCCCCGGCTGGGCGCACCGTAGGCGGGCGAGACGGCCGCCCAGACGGCGAAGCCCGCCGTGGCCAGCGCGAACAAGGGGGTGAAGGTGAGCGAGAGCAGGTAGCGGAGCTTGAGGTCGCTGCGGGCGGTGGCCGGCTCGGTGCCGCTGCGCCACCGGCGCGGGGTGGTGGTGCGCATGCCGTTCACCTCCGGACCGCGTGGGTCGGGCTACGATTCCAGCGTACGTCCGAGGAGGCGAGCCGGGGGAGGCGCGATGTCGGGTTCGGACGCGGTGGGGGCGGGGTCCGGTGCGGCGGGTTCGGGTTCGGGTTCGGGTTCGGGCTCCGGTTCGGGGGCGGCGGGCCAGGACGGCGAGGGGTACGCGGGGCTGCGGATCGAGCGGGCCCGGGAGTTGGCCCGGCGGCACGGCTGGGCGTCGGTCCGGGTGCTGGAGCCGGGGGACCTGATGACCATGGAGTACCGGCAGGGGCGGCTCAACCTCGCGGTGCGCAACGGTGTGGTCGAGCGCAGTTGGGAGGGGTAGGACCGCGGTGACCCGTCGGCTCTGGTTCGGGCGGGCCCGGGTTCAGCAGAGCAGGTGCCGGCGGCCGAAGCGCCGGTGGAGCCGCTGTTCGGCGGCGGCGACCAGGGGTTCCAGCAGCGGCAGCGAGAGCAGGACCAGCAGTCCGGCGGCCCAGCCGGCCAGGACGTCGGTGACCCAGTGGGTGCCCAGGTAGACCGTGGTCAGACCGATCGAGCAGGCGGTGGCGGCGGCGATCACCGCGCCGGTCCGCCGCCAGCGGACGGCGAGGTAGGCGAGCACGCCCCAGGTGACCACCGCGTTGGCGGTGTGGCCGGAGGGGAAGATGGTGCCACCGGAGAAGAGCTCGGGCGAGCCGACGTACTGCGCGTAGTGCGGGCCGAGCCGGCCGGTGACGATCTTGACCGCGCCGACGGTGACGTTGAGCAACAACAGCGCGATGCCCATGACCAGCAGCGGGCGCAGTCGGCCGAGGCGGTGGGCCCGCCAGCCGAGCCAGACGAAGGCGGCGATCGCCGACGGCCCGCGCTGCCCGGCGACCACCCAGGTGTCGAGCAGCGGCTCCAGTCGGGGCCACCGCTCGTAGGGGCGCAGCAGCCGGACCGACCAGTCGAGGTCGACCAGCGCGGTGTTGAGCAGGACACCGGCCAGCACCAGCAGGTAGCCGGCCAGGGTGACGGCGAGGAGGGCGGCCTGCCGTCGGCTCATCGGCGGCCAGCCGGGCTCGCCGGGGTCGGGGCCGAGCGGGGCGAGGTGGCGCGCGGGGGTGGTGGGACGGTCCAGGCGGCCGGTCTCGGCGGTGCGGCGCTCCGGCCCCTGGCGCGGAAGGGGAACGGGGGTACTTCTGGATTGCACGGGGTGACCTTACCCATCCGGACAGGGCTATTCCGGTGGTAATTGTCATTTTCCCGGGAAATCGACAATTGGGCCGACCAGGGGTGGTCCGAGGGGTGATTTCCGCTATTTCAGGATCGAAAGCCAGTGTGGTCGTCGAATGGTTCTGCAAAAGCCCCGGTAAAGCAAACGGAGTGGGAGGCCGGTGCGCCCGGCTTCCCACTCCGTGGTAACCCTGTGTAGGTTCCGTGCTCAGTCGAGGGGGCCGCCCGCGACGTAGATCACCTGGCCGGAGACGAAGCCGGCGCCCTCGCTCGCGAGGAACGCGATGGTGTGGGCGACGTCCTCGGGCTGACCGACCCGCTGGACCGGGATCTGAGAGGCTGCGGCCCGCTTGAAGTCTTCGAAGTCCATGCCGACCCGGGCCGCGGTGGCTGCTGTCATGTCCGTGGCGATGAAGCCCGGGGCGACCGCGTTGGCCGTGATGCCGAACTTGCCCAGCTCGATGGCCAAAGTCTTGGTGAAGCCCTGGAGACCGGCCTTGGCGGCCGAGTAGTTGGCCTGGCCGCGGTTGCCCTGGGCCGAGGACGAGGACAGGTTGACGATGCGGCCGAAACCGGCGTCGACCATGTGCTTCTGCACCGCGCGGGTCATCAGGAAGGCGCCGCGGAGGTGAACGTTGATGACCGTGTCCCAGTCGGACTCGGACATCTTGAAGAGCAGGTTGTCGCGGAGCACACCCGCGTTGTTCACCAGGACGACGGGGGCGCCGAGCTCGGCGGCCACCCGGTCGACGGCGGCCTGGACCTGCTCGGCGTCCGAGACGTCGGCGCCGACGGCGAGCGCCCTGCCGCCGGCGGCGGTGATCCGGTCGACGGTCTCCTGGCCGGCCGCTTCGTCCAGGTCCAGGACGGCGACCGCGTAGCCGTCGGCGGCCAGCCGGACGGCGGTGGCGGCGCCCAGGCCGCGGGCGGCGCCGGTCACGACGGCGACCCGGGGGGCGGTGCTCTGCTCGGTCATGCTCGCTCTCGTCTCTCTCGGGAGTGCCTCCCGGGGAGAGCCCCCGGAGAGGGTGGCCACACCCTACCGGCGGGTAGGGGGAGCGGCCAGGGTGGAGAGACGCAGGTGACGGTGGGTAAGGACCGACCGGTCGGCTTTCTGCTGAGAACGGGTTACTGCAAGCTGTTCGCAGCGAGTAAATATGCCAATGTTGCCGAACCTGCGTCTACTATCCGCCCCTGCCTGCCAGCAAGGGCCCGCCGTTTGTATAGTGTCCGCCAGCAGCCACCGGCTGCACGGCTGGAGCGCCCTCCCTCATAGCTGGACGCCCACTCGCCGTTACTGCCCCACCCGGGTGTCCCACACACACCGGGTGTGACATCGGGACGGATACATGGTGCTGGGGGAGATCCCGACAACCCGCGTGTCTACGCGACTGCAGCAGTCGCCAGGACACCTGATTCGCGTGGCACAGCAGGTCCACACCCGCTTGTGGTCCGAACACGTCGGAGCCGATCTCACGGCTCCGCAGTTCGCCGTGCTGCTGGTCCTGGCCCTGGAACCGGGTGCGGACCAGCGGACGGTCGGCGAGCGGGCCTCGCTCGACAAGGCCACGATGGCCGAGATGGTCGCGCGGCTGGTCCGTCGTGGCCTGGTGCTGCGCAGGCGCGACCCGGCCGACGGCCGGCGCAAGCTGCTGGCCCTCTCGCAGGGCGGCGCCCAGGCGGTGCGCGAGGCCACCGGTGGTGTGGTCCGCGTTCAGCGCGTCCTGTTCGAACCGCTCACGGCGGAGGAACAGGTCGAGATCGTCCGGGTGATGGCCAAGATAGCCAGGCTGGAGCCCGCGGCGGTCGCCGTCATCACCGACGCGCGGCCGATACTGGACGCCCAGCGGGCGATCGGCTACCTGATCAGGGTGAGCCAGCAGGTGCACACCAAGCTCTGGTCGGAGCACGTGGGCGCCGAGCTGACGGCTCCGCAGTACGCGGTGCTGGACGCGTTGGAGCTGGAACCGGGCGCCGACCAGCGCACGGTCGGCGAGCTGGCCTCGCTGGACAAGGCCACGATGGCCGAGATGGTCAGCCGGCTGGTGCGCCGCGGTCTGGTGCAGCGTCGGCGCGACCCCTCGGACGGACGGCGCAACCTGCTCTCGCTCTCACCGGCGGGACAGGACCTGCTGCACCGCTCGGCCGCTGGGGTGGCCGAGGTCCAGCGGCTGCTGCTGGCACCGCTGGAGGAGGGTGAGCACGAGGCCGCGCTCGCGCTCATCGCCAAGGCGGGCAGGCTGTAGGTCAAAAGTTCGCCACCGTAGCCAAAACGATTCGCCAAAACGCTGAGGGTCCATGGCCATGGGCTTTGGCGCATCGGGGCACACCGAAGGCCGCCCGCTCCTGTAGAGGTGCGGGCGGTCTTCGTGCGACCGGTGGTCAGCCGGTCGGGTGCTCAGACGGTTCGGGGGCCCGGGAGCCGGGACCCCGGGCGCGTCAGTTCCAGTCGAACTCCTGCGGGTCCGGGCCGATCCGCTTGCCGGTGGCCACGGCGGCGATCGCCGCGAGGTCCTCGGCGTCCAGCTCGAAGCCGGCGACGTCCAGGTTCTCCCGGATCCGGGACGGGGTGACCGACTTCGGGATGGCGATCACACCGCTCTGGAGGTGCCAGCGCAGCACCACCTGGGCGACCGTGCGGCCGTGCTTCTCGGCGATCTTCACCAGTGCGGCCTCGGCGAGCAGCTCCTTGCCCTGGCCCAGCGGGCTCCACGCCTCGGTGGCGATGCCGTGCTCGGCGTGGAACGCGCGCAGCTCCGTCTGCGGGAAGTACGGGTGCAGCTCGACCTGGTTCAGGGCCGGGGCGACGGAGGCCTCGTCCAGCAGGCGCGTCAGCTGCTCGGCGCCGAAGTTGGAGACGCCGATCGACTTGACCTTGCCGTCCGCCTTCAGCTGCTCGAAGGCCTTCCAGATGTTCAGGTAGCTGTCGCCGTGCATCGGGCGCGGCCAGTGGATCAGGTACAGGTCGAGCTGGTCGAGGCCGAGCTTGGCCAGCGAGGCGTCGAACTCGCGCAGCACCGCGTCGCGGCCCTGCTCGCCGGACCAGTCGCGGGTGCCCGAGTTCCACAGCTTGGTGGTGACGTAGAGGTCCTCGCGGGCCACGCCGCCCGCCAGCGCCTCGGTGATCGCCGCGCCGGTGCCGGCCTCGTTCTCGTAGATGGCCGCGGTGTCGATGGAGCGGTAGCCCGCCTCGATCGCGGCGCGGACGGCGGGGGTGGCCTCGGCGTCCGGGACCTGCCACACGCCGAAGCCGAGCTGCGGGATCTGCGCGCCGTCGTTGAGGGTGACGGTGGGGATGCTGCTCACGGGAAGAGGTGCCCTCCTGATTGTCCTGCTGTTCCAGTGGGGGCAACTGGTGTCCCGGTGTGATTGTTCCCGCCGAACGGGCGAATCTTGGGTGAAGCTTTGCGGGGGTTTGGCCTGGGCGGCGGCCGGCCGGTGACGGGGCGGAACCGCCCTGGTGGGGGACGTGCGGGGGGCTCGCGGGAAGCCTGCCGGGAACCCGCGGGGGCGCACAGGGGGAGTGCGGGCCCGGCGCGTGACGGGCGGGGCGTGGCGCGCGCGGTCGGCGGAGGAAAAACCTGTTGCGCGGATCACATCGAGGTTGGCAGGCTCGCGGCCATGACCTCCTGACTTCCGGGCCCTTCGTGCCCATTCCATGTCCGTCCGGTGTCCGCTCCGGACGCAGCGTCGATGTCGCGCCGGGCGCCGTGCCGCAGCGCCGCGCATCCTCCGCCCGCCGGCCCGGGCCGCCTGCCGTTCGGCCGCCGTGCGTGCTGTGCGCACGGTGCTGAGGCGTTCCGTGCGCCCTGTTCCCCCTGCTCCCCTTGCTTCCTGGCTCCCCCGCACCCCCGTGCGCCCGTGCCCCGCACCCGCGCACCGCTCGTATCGGAGTGTCATGCTGCTCACCCCCCTGCCGCTGGCCGACCCCGGCCGTCCCGACCTCTCCTCACCCCTGGCCTTCCTGCGCTGGCTGCAGCGCAGCCAGCGGCGCGGGCAGCTGCTCGCCACCCTCTGGGCGCTGATCGAGATGGGGGGCCAGGCCGCCCTGCCGATACCGCTCGGGCTCGGCGTGCAGGCCGCCGTGGACGGCGACGCCGGCGGGATCTGGCGGGCCGCCGGGCTCCTCCTGCTGCTGGGCGCGGGCGCTTCGGTCGGCACCGTGCTGTTGCACCGCCAGGCGGTCTGGAACTGGATCCACGCGGCCACCCACGTACGGCAGTTGGTGGCCCGGCAGGCCTCGCACCTCGGGGCCGGGCTGTCCCGCCGGATCGCCACCGGCGAGGTCGTCGCGGTCGGCAGCGGGGACGTCGAGCGGATCGGCTGGTACGTCGAGCTGGTCGCCCGGGTCCGGTCCGCGGTGATCGTCTGGCTGGCCGTCAGCGTGGTGGTCCTGACGGTCGATCCGGTGCTCGGGGCCGGGGTGCTGCTCGGCGTCCCGGTGCTGGCGGCCTCCGTCTGGCCGCTGATCGGGCCGTTCGAGCGGCGCTACGAACAGCAGCGCGCCCTCGGCGGCAAGGCCACCGAGCTGGCGGCCGACACCGTCGCGGGGCTGCGGGTGCTGCGTGGCATCGGCGGCGAGGAGCTGTTCCTGGAGCGGTACCGGGCCGCCTCCCAGAAGGTCCGGGCGGCGGCCGTCCGGTCGTCCCGGATCTGGTCGCTGATGCAGGCCCAACAGGTGCTGCTGCCCGGCCTGTTCGTGGTCGGCGTCACCTGGTACGGCGCCCGGCTGGTGGCCTCCGGCGAGCTCGCCGTCGGCACCCTGATCGCGGTGTACGGCGCGACGGCCTTCCTGGCCGCTCCGCTGCGCATCCTGGGCGAGGCGGCGCACGCCTGGAGCGTGGCCCGGGTCTCCGCCGGGCGGGCCGTCCGGGTGCTCTCGCTGGACCGGACCACCGGTACGGCCGAGGCCGCGCTGGCCAGGCCGGACAAGGCCGACCTGCACGACCCGGCGAGCGGGCTGACGGCGCGGGCCGGCGAGCTGACCGCGGTGGTCTGCGGGGACCCGGACTACGCCGGGGCGCTGGCCGAGCGGCTCGGTGGCCACGTGCCGTTGGCCGAGGGCGAACGGGCACAGGCCTCGGCGCGGCTCGGCGGCACGGAGCTGGACGCGGTGCCGTTGGCCGAGGCCAGGGCGGCGGTGCTGGTCCACGACAAGGAGCCGGTGCTGCTCTCCGGCACGCTGGCCGAGCTGTTCGACATCCCGTCCTCGGGGCGGGTCCCGGCGGCCGAGGCCCTCGCGGCGGCCCGGTCCGACGACGTGCTGGAGGCCCTGGTGGAGGGCTCGCCGGAGTGCGGGGGAGACCCGATGCGCGCCCGGATCACCGAGCGCGGACGCTCGCTCTCCGGCGGGCAGCGCCAGCGGCTCGCGCTGGCCCGCGCCCTGCTGGCGGACCCTCCGGTGCTGGTGCTGGACGAGCCCACCAGCGCGGTGGACGCGCACACCGAGTCGCGGATCGCCTCCGGGCTGCGGGACACCCGAGCCGGCCGCACCACCGTGGTGTTCGCGACCAGCCCGCTGCTGCTCGACCAGGCGGACCGGGTGGTGCTGCTGCAGGAGGGCCGGGTCGTCGCGGCCGGGCGGCACCGTGAGCTGATGCGGACCGAGCCGGCCTACCGGGCCGTGGTCACCCGCGACGAGGAAGCGGCCCGCCCGGTGGGTGGGGCCGTATGAGGACCATCGTCAACTTCCCTGCCACGCACGCGAGGAGTACGTCATGAAGCCCCCCGTCCAGGAGGAGCAGGGGCCGGCCACCACCCTGCCGGTCGGCTCCCCGGCCGCCGTGCGCGGGTACTTGCTGCTGCTCGCGCGGCGGCACCGCCGCGGGTTCTCCGCGGTGGTGACACTGCACTCGACGGCCACGCTGGCCGGGCTGGTCGGGCCCTGGGTGCTCGGCCGCCTGGTCGAGTCGCTGGCCACCGGGACGGCCGGGTCCACCATCACGGTGGCGGTCGCCTGGTACCTGCTGGCCCTGGTGGCACAGGCGGCGTTCACCGGCTGGTCGCGGATGCGCGGTGCGGTGCTCGGCGAGAAGGTGCTGGCCGACCTGCGCGAGGACTTCCTGGTCCGCTCGGTGGCCCTGCCGACCGGGGTGCTGGAGCGGGCCGGCACCGGGGACCTGGTCTCCCGGGGCACCACCGACATCGACCGGCTGGACAAGTCGGTGCGCGAGGCGGTGCCCGAACTCGCCGTCGCCGTGGTGTCGTTGCTCCTGGTGCTCGGTGCGCTGCTGGTCACCTCGCCGCTGCTCGCACTGACCTCGCTGGTCGGCCTGCCGCTGCTGCTGGTCAGCTCCCGCTGGTACTTCCGGCGCGCGCCGCAGTCCTACCGCAGCGAGTCGGCCGGGTACGCGGCGGTGAGCAACGTGCTGGCCGAGACGGTCGACGCCGGGCGGACGGTCGAGGCCCTGCGGCTGGGCGACCAACGGGTCCGGCTGACCGACCGCAAGCTGCGCGAGTGGCTGGCCTGGGAGCGGTACACCCTGTGGCTGCGCTCGGTCTGGTTCCCGACCATCGACGCGGTCTACACCTCGGCGGTGCTCGCCACCCTGGTGCTCGGCGGGCTGTTCACCCTCCGGGGCTGGATCACCGTGGGCCAGCTGACCACCGGCGTGCTCTACGCGCAGATGCTGACCGGCCCGGTGGACCTGATCCTGCGCTGGTACGACGAGCTCCAGATCGGCCAGGCCTCGCTGGCCCGGCTGGTCGGCGTGCGCGAGGTGCCGGAGCACGAGGGGGACGAGTCCGCCCGGCCGGACGGCCGTCGGGTCGAGGCGAAGGACGTCCGGTTCGGCTACCGGGAGGGCGCCGACGTCCTGCACGGCATCAGCCTGGACGTCGCCCCGGGCAGTCGGGTCGCGCTGGTCGGGCCGTCGGGCGCGGGCAAGTCCACGCTCGGCCGGCTGCTGGCGGGGATCTACGCCCCCGGCCGCGGCAGCGTGACCCTCGGCGGTGCGGCGCTGGCGCGGATGCCGGCCGAGCGGGTGCGCGCGCAGGTCGCCCTGGTGAACCAGGAGCACCACGTCTTCGTCGGCACCCTGCGGGACAACCTGCGGCTGGCCGCGCCCGACGCGGACGACACCGAGCTGCGGGCCGCGCTGGACGCGGTGGAGGCCGGGGCCTGGGTGGACGCCCTGCCGGAGGGCCTGGACACCGAGGTCGGCTCCGGCGGCACCTCGCTGACCCCGCCGCAGGCCCAGCAGCTGGCGCTGGCCCGGCTGGTGCTGGCCGATCCGCACACCCTGGTGCTGGACGAGGCCACCTCCCTGCTGGACCCGCGGGCCGCCCGGCACCTGGAGCGCTCGCTCTCCAGGGTGCTGGAGGGCCGGACGGTCATCGCCATCGCCCACCGGCTGCACACCGCGCACGACGCGGACGTGATCGCGGTGGTCGAGGGCGGGCGGATCAGCGAGTACGGCAGCCACCCGGACCTGGTCGCGGCGGGCGGTCCGTACGCGGCGCTCTGGCGGTCCTGGCGGGACGAGCGGTAGCGCGACGCCCCGGGGCGGGACGAGCGGGGAGCGGGCCGTCCCGGCAGGAGGGGCTTCAAACCCGTACGGGGCCGGATTGCCCCGTACGGGTTACTCCCTGGCCCGGAGGGGCGCGTAACCGGGCAAATCGGCCGCCCGGCCCGCAGACTGCTCCGGTGACCAAGATTTCAGACGGCTCGTCCCGCTCCCCGCGCGGTGAGATCGGCGGGATTCCCACGCGCTACATCGGGATCGGCGCCATCGTCGTCCTCGCCGTGTGGTTCCTGTTCGCCAACCTCGACAAGGTCAAGATCCAGTTCTGGGTCTTCACCGTCACCGCGCCGCTCTGGATCGCGCTGCTGGCCACGCTGATCGCGGGCGTCGCGCTGGGCTGGCTGCTGAAGGGACGGCGCAGCAGGTGACCACAGCCCCCGGGCCGGCTCCGGCCGGCGCATCGGCCTTCACCCCGCTGATCGAGATGCGCGGGGTCAACAAGCACTTCGGGGACCTGCACGTGCTGCAGGACATCGAGCTGACGGTGGGACGCGGCGAGGTCGTCGTCGTCATCGGCCCGTCCGGCTCCGGCAAGTCCACCCTCTGCCGGGCCATCAACCGGCTGGAGCCGATCGAGGACGGCACCATCCTGATCGACGGCCAGCCGCTGCCCGAGGAGGGCAAGGGGCTGGCCAGGCTGCGCGCCGAGGTCGGCATGGTGTTCCAGTCCTTCAACCTGTTCGCGCACAAGACCGTGCTGCAGAACGTCTCGCTCGCGCAGATCAAGGTCCGCGGCCGGCCCAGGGCGGAGGCGGACGACAAGTCCCGCGCGCTGCTGGAGCGGGTGGGCCTCGCCGATCAGGCGGCCAAGTACCCGGCGCAGCTCTCCGGCGGGCAGCAGCAGCGGGTCGCGATCGCCCGCGCGCTGGCGATGGACCCCAAGGCGCTGCTGTTCGACGAGCCCACCTCGGCGCTCGACCCCGAGATGATCAACGAGGTGCTGGACGTCATGCGCCAGCTCGCGAGCGAGGGCATGACGATGATCGTGGTCACCCACGAGATGGGCTTCGCCCGGGCCTCCGCGAACCGGGTCGTGTTCATGGCCGACGGCCGGATCGTCGAGGACCGCGCCCCGGAGGACTTCTTCAGCGCTCCTGAGAGCGATCGTGCCCGGGACTTCCTGTCCAAGATCCTGAAGCACTGAGGCGGCGCCGTGAACCGTGAGACGACGCCGGCGGCGAGGCCCGCGGGAAGATCTGTGGGAAGGCCCGTGGCGCGGGCGGGGCGGCGCGTGCTCGCCGCCGCCCTGCTGTTCACCGCGCTGGTGGCGGGCTGCGGCAAGCCCGGCACCCCGCCGCCCAAGGGCCCGCAGCCCAGCGCCCTGCCCAGCTACCAGGTGCAGGACGCCTCCGCGATCACCGGCTCGCCGACCCTGGACGCCGCCCGCAGCCGGGGCCACCTGGTGGTCGGCGCCAAGGAGGACCAGCCGTACCTGGGCCAGAAGAACCCGGCCACCGGCGTGTACTCCGGCTTCGACATCGAGATCGCCAAGATGGTCGGCGCCTCGTTGGGCTTCCCGCCGGACCGGATCCAGTTCAAGACGATCGCCTCGGCCAACCGCGAGACCGCCCTGCAGAACGGCCAGGTGGACTACTACGTCGGCACCTACACCATCAACGACAACCGGAAGAAGCTGGTCGGCTTCGCCGGCCCGTACTTCATCGCCGGGCAGTCGCTGCTGGTGCGCAAGAACAACACCACCATCCACGGCCCGCAGGACCTGGACGGCAAGAAGGTCTGCTCGGCGGCCGGCTCGACGCCGTACCAGCGCATCCAGTCGCAGTACCCGAAGGCCAAGCTGATCGGCTACGACACCTACTCGGCCTGCGTGGACAACCTGATCACCAACCAGGTCGACGCGGTGACCACGGACAACGCGATCCTGCTCGGCTACGCGGCCAAGGTGCCGGACGAGCTCAAGGTGGTCGGCCCGCTGTTCTCGACCGAGCCGTACGGCATCGGGGTGCCGAAGAACGACACCGTGCTGCGCGGCGCGATCAACGACGCTCTGGAGCACCACATGCAGAACGGCGACTGGAGGAGGGCGTTCGAGGCGACTCTCGGCCTCTCCGGGGAGCCGGCGCCGAACCCGCCGCAGATCGACCGGTACTGAGAGGGCCGCGCCGTGAAAACGCTGACCGACAACTGGTCGACCTACTGGGACGGGTTCCTCGGCACGCTCTCGCTGTTCGCGGTGAGCGCCGTGCTGTCGCTGGTGCTGGGCGTGCTGATCGCGGGCTTCCGGGTCTCGCCGGTGAAACCGCTGCGGGTGTTCGGGACGCTGTGGGTGACGGTGCTGCGCAACACGCCGCTGACCCTGCTGTTCTTCATCGTGGTGCTGGGCCTGCCCCGGTTCGACATCACCCTGCCCTTCTACACCTTCGCGGTGCTCGCGCTGGGCTGCTACACCTCGGCCTTCGTCTGCGAGTCGATGCGGTCGGGCATCAACACGGTGCCGACCGGGCAGGGCGAGGCGGCCCGCAGCCTCGGCATGAACTTCGGGCAGACGATGAGCCTGGTGGTGCTGCCGCAGGCGTACCGCTCGGTGGTGGCGCCGCTCGGCAGTGTGATGATCGCGCTGGCGAAGAACACGGCGATCGCCGGCTCGTTCAGCGTCACCGAGCTGCTGGGCACCTACCGGACCATCAACGAGCTGGGCTACAGCATCATCTGGACCTTCGTCTGGATCGCCGTCGGCTACCTGATCATCACCCTGGCCATCAGCGCCGTCTTCAACCTGCTGGAACGACGAGTGGCGGTGTCCCGATGACGGTCGAATCCTCGGCGCTGTACGACATCCCCGGCCCGAAGGCGCTCTCCCGGCACCGGCTGTACGGCGGGATCGCGCTGCTGCTGATCGCGGCGCTGATCGGCTGGGTGGTCTACATGCTCTTCCACACCCACCAGTTCACGTACGCCAAGTGGCAGCCCTTCGAGTACCGGGGCGTGCAGGAGCTGCTGCTGCGCGGGCTCGGCAACACCTTGCAGGCCTTCGGCTGGACGGTGCTGTTCGCGCTGCCGTTCGGCGCGCTGTTCGCGGCCGGGCGGCTCTCCGACCACCGGGTGGTGCGCTGGCTCGCCACGCTGGTGGTGGAGTTCTTCCGGGCCATGCCGGTGCTGGTGATGATCTTCTTCGTCTTCGTCGCGCTCAAGGTGCAGCCGCTCTGGGCGCTGGTGGCCGGGCTGGTGCTCTACAACGGCTCGGTGCTGGCCGAGGTGTTCCGGGCCGGCGTGCTCGCGGTGCCCAAGGGGCAGCGGGAGGCGGCGTTCGCGCTGGGGATGCGCAAGACCCAGGTGATGACGTACGTCCTGGTGCCGCAGGCCAACCGGGCGATGCTGCCGGCCATCATCAGTCAGCTGGTGGTCGCGCTCAAGGACACCTCGCTGGGCTTCCTGATCACCTTTGAGGAGTTCCTGCACGCGGGCAAGCTGATCGCCACCAACCTGGACTACGACCTGCCGTTCATCCCGGTGGTGATGGTGATCGCGCCGATCTACATCGGCATGTGTCTGCTGCTCTCCTGGCTCGCCCGCTTCGTGGAGCGGCGCAGCCGGCGCAGTCCGAGCGCGCGGGGCGGGGCACCGGTGGCCAAGGCCGGGGTGCCGGTGGGGCTGCCGCCGTCGGCGCAGTTGTGAGGCCGGTGCGGCGGTGAGGTCGGCGCAGCTGTGAGAAGGCCGGTTCGGGGCTGAACCATAGGTACGGGTGGGGTTGGGGTCGGTACCTCCAAATTCCTCTTATGATTCTCGGGCGCCCGGGCGCGGCCCGTGGACGACCGGAGCGCGGCCGGAACGGGGCTGCCGACGGTGGACGAGAGGGCGGGAGGGACCATGGAGCCGGTGTTCGATTCGCGGCACATCAGGACGTTCCACGAGGTCGTCCGGGCCGGCTCCTACTCGGCCGCCGCCCGCGAACTGGGCTACACCCAGCCCGCCATCACCCAGCAGATGAAGGCGCTCGAACGCACCGTCGGCGTCCCGCTCTTCACCCGGGCCGGGCGCGGACTGCGGCTCACCGAGGCCGGCGAGGCGCTCTCCCGGCACGCCGAGCTGATCCTCGGCAGCATGTCCGCCGCCCAGCAGCAGCTCGCCGCGCTGGCCCGGCTGCGCGCCGGTCGGGTGCGGGTCTGCGCCTTCCCCAGCGCCAACGCCACCCTGATACCCCAGGCGATGGCCCGGCTGCTGGCCGAGCACCCCGGTGTGCGGGTCGAGCTGCTGGAGGCCGAGCCGCCGGACTCCGTCCAGCGGCTGCTGCGCGGGGAGTGCGACATCGCGCTGGCGTTCCGGTACCCCGGCGTGGCCGCCGAGGTGCCGGAGGGCGTGGACGAGATCCCGCTGATGGAGGACCTGCTCACGGTGCTGCTGCCGGTCGGGCACCCGCTCGGCCGCCGGCACGCCGTACGGCTGGCCGACCTCGGCGGCGAACGCTGGATCGCCGGCTGTCCGCGCTGCCGGGCCAACCTGCTGCACGTCTGTGCGGAGGAGGGCTTCGCACCGGACATCGTCTTCTCCACCGACGACAACCTCGCGGTGCAGTCGCTCGTCGCCGCCGGGGTCGGGATCGCGCTGATGCCGGCGCTGGTGCTCTCCTTCATGTGCCACCGCAAGGTCACCGGACGGGCCGTCGAGCCGCACCTGCGGCGGCAGGTGAGCGCGTACGTGCTGCGCGAGCACCGGCGGATCCCGGCCACCGGGCTGGTGCTGGACCACCTGCGGCAGGCGGCGGCGAGCCGGGTCGGGTGCTGACCCGTCGGCGGGCCACATGACCGACGAGCATGGACTGCTACCCGGCGACCTATAAGCGTTGATGGGGAGATTGCTTACAAACCCTCCTTGGACGTGATGGGTCCATAGGTTCGAACCTGCTGGGATGACACCCTCAGCCACGGTCGGCAGCGACCGGCTCACCGAGCGGATGACCGCGCTGATCAGTGAGATCCGCGCCGTCGTGGACCGCGGGCTCCCGCCGGAGCTCACCGCCTACCTGGTCGGCGAGCGCCTCGCCCCGCACCTGCACGCCGACCCGGACGGGCCCGACGCGCTGCTCACCCCCGCCCAGCGCGAGGGCGACCCGCAGCGCTACCGCCAGCACGTCCTGCACGCCGAGGGGGACGGCAGCTTCTCCGTCGTCGCCCTGGTCTGGCTGCCCGGGCAGCAGACCCCGATCCACGACCACGTCTCCTGGTGCGTGGCCGGCGTCCACCAGGGCCAGGAGAGCGAGACCCGCTACCGGCTGGTCTCCGACGGCCCCACCTCCCGGCTGGTCGAGACCGAGCACGTGGCCGGCCCGGCCGGCACCGTGGCCGCCTTCGCCCCGCCCGGCGACATCCACCTGGTGCGCAACTCCTGTAGCAGCACGGCGATCTCCATCCACGTCTACGGCGCGGACGTCTCGCGGCTCGGCACCAGCATCCGGCGGGTCTACCGGCTGCCCGCCGACCGGCAGCAGTGAGGGCGGCGTGGCACTGACCCTCAGGCACCGCACCGCCGGCACCCGCTCACTGCCCCCGATGCGCGGGGACGCCCCCGGGCTGCTGCTCGCGGCCCTCGGAGTGGCCGCCGCGCTGGGCATCCACGCGCTGGTGCCGGCCGTGCCCGAACTCACCGCCGCCGTCCTGCTCGGCATGCTGGTGGCCCACCTGCCCGGGCTGCGCCCGGTGGTCCGCGGGATCGCCCGGCCGGGGCTGTCCACGGCCGGGAAGCGGCTGATGCGGCTCGGGATCGTCCTGCTCGGGCTCAAGCTCAGCCTGGACGACGTGCTCGGCCTCGGCTGGGCCACCGTCGCCATGGTGCTCGCGGTGGTCGCGGCCACCTTCGCGGGCACGCTCTGGCTGGGCCGGCGGCTCGGCCTGCCCGGGGACCAGCCGCTGCTGGTCGCTACCGGGTACTCGATCTGCGGGGCCTCGGCGATCGGCGCGGTCAGCCAGGCGGCGGGCAGCGAGGAGGAGGACGTCGCGGCCTCGGTGGCGCTGGTGACCCTCTGCGGGACGCTGGCGATCGCCGTGCTGCCGCTGCTCCAGCACCCGCTCGGGCTCGGCGAGCTGGAGTTCGGGCGCTGGGTCGGGGCGAGCGTGCACGACGTCGGGCAGGTGGTCGCCACCGCGCAGACCGGCGGGGCCGGGGCGCTGCGGGAGGCGGTGCTGGTCAAGCTGATGCGTGTGGTGCTGCTGGCGCCGCTGGTCGCGGGGGTGGCCGTGGCGGTGCGGCGGAACCTGCGGGCGGCGCGGGTGGCGGCCCTGGCGGAGGTTCCGGTCGGGGCGCCGGTGGGCGCTCCGGTGGGGGCCTCAGCGGCGGGCGGGGCGGGCGAGGAGGGCGCGGCGTCGGGCGATAAGTCGAGCGCGAAGTCGGGTGAGAAGCCGGCTGAGAAGTCGGTGAAGACCGGTAGCCGTCCGCCGATCGTGCCGCTGTTCGTGGCCGGATTCCTCGCGATGATCGTCCTGCGGACCACCGGGGTGCTGCCCGAGCGGGCGCTCGACCTGGCCGCGGACGCCCAGGGGCTGCTGCTGGCTGCCGCGCTGTTCGGCCTGGGCAGTGCGGTGCACCTGCCGACCATGGCCCGCACCGGCGGGCGGATCGCCCTGCTCGGACTCGGGTCCTGGGTGGTCGTCGCGGGCGTCTCGTACGTGGGGGTGCTGGTCACGACCTGACGGACCCGGGTGCGGACTCGGCTATTGTCGGGCAGGTGCCCGCCCCGCCCGTACGGGGGCGGCACCGCAGCCGAGTTCGCCCGAGTCCACCAAGGGGGACGGATGACCACCGCACTGCCCGAACGCGACGGCCACGAGGCCGTCGTCACCCTCGACCGGCGGGAGGGCCCGTACGGCGAGGTGGTGCTCCGGCAACGCGGTCGGGACTTCGAGATCATCGCCAACGGCTGCTTCCTGATGGACACCGCCGACGGGCGCTCGGAGCGGCTGCTGATCCAGGCGGCGCTGGACGAGTTGGACCGCACGGGCGGCCTGGTCGAGCGGCCGTCGGTGCTGATCGGAGGCCTCGGGGTCGGCTTCTCGCTGGCGTACGCGGCGGCCGAGCCGCGCTGGGGACGGATCGCCATCGTCGAGCGGGAGACCGCGATCATCGACTGGCACAGGACCGGCCCGCTCGGCGCCTTCTCCGACGGTGCGCTGGAGGACGCGCGGGTCGAGGTGCTCCACACCGACCTGCTGGAGTACCTCGCGGCGGCGGACGGCGAGCGCTATGACGCGCTGTGCCTGGACATCGACAACGGGCCGGACTGGACCGTCACCGAGTCCAACGACGGGCTGTACGGCGCGGACGGGCTCGCGGTGCTGTGGCACCGGCTGCGGACGGGCGGGGTGCTGGCGGTGTGGAGCGCGCAGCCTTCGCCGGCCTTCGAGGAGGCGCTGCGGGCGGTGGGGTTCTCGGACGTGGTGACGCACGAGATCCCGGTCGCCCGGGGGGTGCCGGACGTGGTGCACCTGGCCCGGCGGGCGGGCTGAGGGCGCGCCGAGGGCCGGCTGAGGGCGGACGCGGATCGGGCCGGGTGCGGCCGGATCGCGGGTGAACCCGGCTGTGGCGGCGGGTGGTTGGCGCCTGGTGCGTCAACTGCTGTCGGCACCACGGCTGTTGAACGGCAGGTTGATGGTGGGATCGGGTGGCTGAGAGCGGGAGTCCCTCGGAGCGGATCGCGGCCGAGCTCCGACGTCGCATCGCGGCAGGGGAGTTGGCGCCGGGGGCGCGGGTGCCGTCGACCCGGCGGATCACCCAGGAGTGGGGCGTCGCGATGGCCACGGCGACCAAGGTGCTGAACCGCCTCCGGGAGGAAGGGCTCGTACGGGCCGTTCCCGGGGTGGGCACGGTGGTGGCCGGGAAGGCGGCTCCGGAGGAGGTCCGGGCCCGGGAGCCGCGGCGGGAACCGGCGCGGGAAGCGCGGCCGGTGGCGGAGCTGGCCACGGCGCCGACCGCGGAGCCGACCGCGGCGCGGCGGGTGAGAGCGGGCGGCGAGGGTGAGCTCACCCGGGAGCGGATCGTCGCGACGGCCGTCCGGGTGGCCGACGAGGAGGGGCTGGCGGCGCTGTCGATGCGCCGGGTCGCGACCGATCTGGGCGTCGCGACGATGTCGCTCTACCGTCATGTGCCCGGCAAGGACGAGCTGTTGCGGCTCATGACGGACGTGGCGTTCGGGGAACAGCCGCTGCCCGAGCCGCCGGCGGAGGACTGGCGGGAGGGGCTGGAGACGGTCGCCCGGCTGCAGTGGCGGATCTACCGGCGTCACCCGTGGCTGGCCTCCACGATGTCCTTCACCCGGCCCGTGCTGGCGCCGGACGCCGCAGTGCACACCGAGCGGTCGATGGCCGCCCTGGCGGGGCGGGGTCTGAGCGGCGAGGAGATGGCCCAGGCGGCCGTCGCCCTGGCGGCGTTCGTGTGCGGGCTGGCCGTCCACTTCGAGCGGGAGGCGCAGGCCGAGCAGGACAGCGGGCTGTCCGCGGAGGAGTGGATGGACCGGGTGGAGGGTGAGGAGCACGCCCGGCTGATGGCGGATCCGGAGCGGTTCCCGATGTTCGACGCGATGAACCGGGGGCCGGAGATCGACCTGGGCCTGGAGGCGCTGTTCGAGTTCGGGATGGCGCGGATGCTGGGCGGGGTCGGTCTGATGATCGAGCGGCGGGGGCAGGGGGCGGCGAACAGCTGACAGATGACAGGTAACAGATTTCAGATTTCGTTCGCTGAAATCTGTCAGCTGTTATCTGTCGGTTGTTACCTGTCAGCCGTCAGCCGTCAGCTGTCCGTTGACGGCCGTCACCCGTTCGCGGTGACGGCGCGCAGCGGCTTCCCCCGCCTCCGGCTCAGCCGAACGGGCGGTTCTGCGGCTCGGCGTCCGCCTCCTCCGCCGGCTCCGGTTCGGGAGCCGACAGGTCCGGGAGGCCCCCGATGGCGAAGGGGTTGAAGTCCGGCGGCGGGACCATCACCGGCGTGCCCTTGCCC
>NZ_JBHVEU010000113.1:0-21562 GCF_042802075.1 Kitasatospora sp. NPDC057518 | reverse complement strand
CTCGGGGGCCGGTACGCACCCGTGACGGGGTCAACTCGCCGCAGCGGCCGCCAGTTCGGCCGCGGCGTCGGCGCAGCCCCAGCTGAGCGTGACGCCGGCGCCCCCGTGGCCGTAGTTGTGGACGGTCCGGCCGTCCGGCTCCGCCTCGAGGCAGGGACCGCCGTGGCGGGCGGGCCGCAGGCCGACGACGTGGCCGAGGACGCGGGCCTCGCGCAGTGCGGGGATCCGGGCCGTGCAGCGGGCGAGGATCGCCTCGGCGGTGGCCGGATCGGCGACGGTGTTCCAGTCGTCCGGTTCGAAGGTGCCGCCGAGGACGACGTCGGTGCTGCGGGGGTGGATGTACGTGTAGCCGGCCGGGTCGTCCTGGATCCGGGTCGAGGTGGGCAGGCCGGGGTTGCGGACGAGGACGAGCTGGCCCCGGATCGGGTGCACGGCCGGGTCGTCGCAGAGCTGCCGGGCGCCGATCCCGGTGGCGTTGACGACCACGGGCGCCCAGGCGCGGGCCTGGTCGAGGGTGTCGAGGCGGCGGTGGACGATCCCGCCGCCGTTGTCGACGAACCGGCCGAGCAGCCAGGGCAGGTAGAGCGGCATCTCGACGGCGGGCGCGGTGAACGACCAGCCGTCCGCGCAGTCCGCTCCGCGTTCGGCGGCCGTCAGCCGGCGCAGGTCGGGGACGGCGTCGCCCCACCAGGGCTGGCCTGCCGACTGCCGCTCGTGCTCCAGCATGCGGGTGCTGCGCATCGAGACGCCGGGCACGCCCTCCTCGGCCTGGCGGGCGAACTCCGCGAAGGCCGTCGCGGACCAGTCCGCCACCCGGCCGCCGGTGCCGGTGGCGACCGGGAACCAGACGGCGGCCGCCACCGCCGAGGTCGTCGACAGCAGTCCGTCGGCCGTCACCACGACGACCCGAAGTCCCTTCTCCTGCAGGCGTATCGCCGTGGTGAGCCCGATGATCCCGCTCCCGACCACGACGACGTCCATCACGCCGTCCACCGTGCCGCCCGTCGCACCGTCCGTCGTGCCGTCCATCGCGAACCCCTCCCTCGGAGGCCGCCCGCCGGGTGCCGGCGGCCCTCACCAGGAAAGCGGCTCGCGCCGGAAGCCGTCCAAGACCGGTTCTGTCCGGAAGCGATAAGCCGCCCTTATCATCGCCGGATGGATCTGCGGATGGATCTGCGGCGCATGCGCTACTTCTCGGTGCTGGCGGAGGAGTTGAACTTCACCCGGGCCGCCCGCCGGCTGCACGTGGCGCAGCCGGCACTGAGCCAGCAGGTCAAGGCGCTGGAGCGGCAGCTGGGCGTGGAGCTGGTCGAGCGCACCAGCAAGGGCTGCGCGCTGACCCCGGTCGGGCGCGCGGTCGCCGAGGAGGCCCGGCGGGTGCTGCGGGAGGTCGCGGCGGCCGAGGAGCGGGTCGCGGCGGTGGTCCAGGGGCGGGAGGGGCGGCTGCGGGTGGCGTACACCCGCTCCGCCCGGGGCGGGGTCTGCGACGCCCTGGTGACGGAGTTCCGCAACCGCTACCCGCGGCTGGACGTCGCCCTGCAGACCGGCTGGACCTCGCACAACGTCGCCGAGCTGCTCGCCGGGCGGCTGGACGCGGCGTTCGTCCGGCCGCCGCTGGACGTCCCCGGGCTCGACTGCCGGATCGTCGCCGAGGAGGAGCTGCTGCTCGCCGTGCCGGCCGGCCATCCGCTCGCCCGCACCCGGGCCCGGATCGGCCGGCACCGGATCGCGGACGAGCCGGTGGTGCTCTGGCCGCGCCAGAACGGGCCCGGGATGCACGCGCTGATCACCGGGCAGCTGTGGCCGGGCCGGTCGCCGCGGATCGTGCGGGAGGAGCCGGACGACGAGCAGCTCCTGCTGGCGGTGGCGGCGGGGTACGGCATCGCGCCCATCCCCGAGGGCCGGGCCCGGGTGTTCCGGATCCCCGGCGTCTGCCTGCGCCGGCTGACGGCCCCGGTGCCGACCGTCACGCTGGGGCTGGCCCACGATCCGCGGACGGCTCCCCCGGCCGTCCAGCTGCTGCTGGCGATGGCCCCGCGGCTCGCGGGGTCCGCGGGCGCCTGACCGGACGCGGGCGGACCGCCCGGACGCGGAGAGACCGTGCCCGCCCCCGTCATGCCGCGGGGGCGGGCACGGCCGTCGGGGGCCGGCGTCGGGGCCGGCTCAGCCGATGGTGGAGCCGGTGACCGGGGCGGAGAGCTCGACGGTCTCGCCCTTGAGCCCGGTCTTGACGAACTGCCAGCTCAGGCCGGTGATGACGCCCTTGTCCAGCGGGGCCAGCTTGGCGAAGGCGGGCTGGCTGAGGTCGATGTGGGTGGAGTCGCAGGAGGGACACTGGTCCTTCACCGGGACGGTGACGGTCTTGCCCTGGTAGGTCACCTTGACCGAAATGCCCTTGCAGACCGGGTCGTTGTTCGGGTTGGCGGTGGTCCACCAGGTGTGCGAGACGGCGACCAGCATCTGGGTGGAGGCGTTGATCTGGGTGCCGCAGGCGCCGTAGCCGGCGTCGGTGTAGTAGGTGGCCTTGCCGGTCATGGGCTGGTTGATCGGTATCGCCGCGCTGGCGGAGCCGGCCGTGAGGGCGATCAGGGCGGCCGCGGCGAGCGGGGCGCCCGCGAGGATCCTGAGGTTCTTGCCGATGGCGCGCATGGTTCGTTCCCTTCGGTTGCCGTGAAGGTCATGAGCATGACAGGCAGAAGTCGGCACATTCGCACGGAAGTTCACCGACCGAACGCCTTTGTGGAGGAAACGTATGCGCCTGACCGCAAGGTGGTCCAGACCTCCGCGATGTTGGCATGAACACAAGGCAAGAATCTTTACCAATGCAGCCGAAGGGGCGAAGATGCGTGACCGCCCTGCCACGGAGGGTGTTGACAGGCCGTCACCCGAGCCCCCGGAGGCCCCCTCAGATGCGCACCTCGCTCGTCGCCCTGCTCCTCGGCAGCGTCCTGCTCCCGACCACCGCCCCCGTCACCGCCGGCGCCGCGCCACGCGAGGTGAACCAGGGCTACAGCATCCCGGTCGCCGGCGTGACCGACCTCGGCGCCCTGCCCGTCCTCGCCAGTCTCGGGCTGGACTTCGCCCGGCTGCTCGGGCAGTAACGACCGCACCGCCGTCACCGAACGTCACAGCCGCACCGGTATCCGGGCAGGCGTCGGCCCCGAGGCGGGAACCGCCCGCGCTGGCCCGGATTACTTCCGCTCCGAAAATTAGTAACCCCGCCCCCGGGCCACAAGCCCGAACCCCCGCCCGCAGTGCGCCCGCCATCCCCCCGTCATCCGCCGCAACACCCGGCAAACGGCCGCAAGCCGCCGCAACGAAGCGGCAACGCCCTTTCCCACCAGCCAAGATGACGATTGACAGGGGCCCGGGCGGTTCAGCACGATGAGGCCCGAGCCCATCCGCAGCGACCAGGAAGGAGGGCCGATGGCCACCGTCGTCCGCCCCGTCCCCCGCCGCTGCCCGCGCCGCTGTTGTCGCGGCGCCCTCGCCCGCTGACGTCCGCCGAAGCGGACCGTCGCGCCCCCATACGCCCGCTGCCCGCCGTGCGGAGCCGTACACCCACCGCCGCCTGACGCCGCTCCGCGCACCCGCCATTCGTCACGCTGCGTAGCCGTATTCGCCGTCACCACACCCGTCCCGAAAGGGCCCCGCCATGACCACCGCCCCCGCCTCCCCCGCCGAACCGACCACCGCCGACGCCACCGCCCCGACCGCGCTCCGCCTCACCCCCGTCGCCGGCCGGATCGGCGCGCTCGTGCACGGCATACGCCTCGGCGGCGACCTCCCCGCCGGGACCGTCGCCGCCCTGGAGGCCGCCCTGTACGAGCACAAGGTGCTCTTCTTCCGCGGCCAGCAGCACCTGGACGACGCCGGGCAGGAGGCCTTCGCCCGGCTGCTCGGACAGCCGGTCGGCCACCCCACCGTGCCCAGCGCGGACGGCCGCTACATCTTCGAGCTGGACGCCACCAAGGGCGTGCGCGCCAACAACTGGCACACCGACGTCACCTTCGTCCCGTCCTACCCCAAGGCCTCGATCCTGCGCTCCCTGGAGGTCCCGCCGGCCGGCGGCAGCACCGTCTGGGCCAACACCGCGGCCGCCTACCGGGACCTGCCCGCCCCGCTGAAGACGCTCGCCGAGAGCCTGCGCGCCGTCCACACCAACGACTACGACTACGCCGCCCGGCTCGCCCTGCGCCCCGAGCTGGCGGACAACGCCGAGGTCGCCAGGCTGTTCCGGGACGTGTTCGTCTCCACCGCCTTCAGGACCGAGCACCCGGTGGTCCGGGTCCACCCGGTGACCGGTGAGAAGACCCTGCTGCTGGGCGCCTTCGCCCAGCGCGTCCAGGGCGTCTCGGGCGACGACAGCAAGGCCCTGATCGACCTCTTCCAGCGCTACGTGGAGCGGCTGGAGAACACCGTCCGCTGGGACTGGCAGGTCGGCGACGTGGCGATCTGGGACAACCGCGCCACCCAGCACTACGCGGTCGCCGACTACGGCGACGAGCCGCGCCTGGTGCGCCGGATCACCCTGGACGGCGACCTGCCGGTCGGGGTGGACGGCACCCCGAGCCGGCTGCTGGAGCCCGCCGACCCGCCGCGGGTGCCGGGCCTGGTGCCCGCCGAGGAGCTCGAAGCGGCCAACTGACCGGGGCCGCGAGGGACCACGGCAGACGATCCGCGCCGATGACCACGTCCACCGCCCCGCGCGCCGGCGACGACCGCCGGGACGCCAACGCCTCCGCCGTCCTGCGCACGGTGCTCGACCACGGGCCGATCTCCCGCAGCCGGGTCGCCGCGCTCACCGGGCTCAGCGCCTCGGCCGTCTCCCGGCAGGCGGTGGACCTGGTCCGGCTCGGACTCCTGCACGAACGGCCCGAGTTGGCGGCCGCCGGCGCCGGCACCCTGGGCCGCCCCCAACTGCCGCTCGACCTCGACCCGGACCGCCTGGCCGTGGCCGGGCTGCACATCGGCCTGCCGTTCACCACCGTCGCGCTGCTCGACCTGCGCGGCCGGGTGCTGCGGCGCAAGGAGGTTCCGCACCGCGGCCGGACCGGCCCGGACCTGCTGCGGCCGCTGCTGGCCCGACTGCCCCGGCTGATCGACACCCTGCGCGGCGACCGTACGGTGGTCGGCCTCGGCGCCGTCACCGGCGGCTCGGTCGACCCGGCGGCCGGGGTGGTCGTCCGGCACGATCCGCTGCGGTGGCGGGACCTGCCGCTGCGCGAGCTGCTCACGGCCGCCACCGGACTGCCCGTCCAGGTGGACAACCACGCCCGGGCGCTCACCCTGGCGGAGATCCTCTTCGGCCACCCGGCCGCCCGCCGCAGCATGGTCCAGCTGTTCGTCGGCCACGTGGTGGACGCGGCGCTGGCGGTCGCGGGCACCGTCCACCTGGGCCCGCCCTCGGCCACCGGCGACCTCGGCCACCTCCCGGTCTCCGGGACGGTCACCGACCCGGACGCGGACAGCCGGGAGCGCTGCCACTGCGGGCGGCTCGGCTGTCTCTCGGTGGCCGCCTCGGACACCGCGCTGTTCGCGGCGGCCGCCGCCGAGGGGGTCACCGCCGGGCCGGACCGGGCCCAGCTGATCGCCGCCGTCCGGCGCGGCGACCCGACGGCCGGCCGGCTGATCCGCAACCGGGCCAGGATCGTCGGCCGCGCGCTCGCCCTGCTCGCCGACGTGGTCAACCCCGACCTGGTGGTGCTGACCGAGACCTTCGCCCTCCTCGACCCGGCCCATCTCGACGTCGTCCGGGCCGAGTTCGCGCTCCGCTCGCACCTGCACCGGGACGCCGGCCTGCTGATCGCCCAGCCGCGCGGCCGGGACGTGCTCGCCGTGGCCGCCGGAGCGCCGGTGCTCGGCGAGCTGTACGCCCGGCCGGTCCACGCGCTCACCGCACCCCGCGCCGCCCACCGTCCGTAACCGCCCCCGATCACCCGCCGCCGCCCCCGACCCCGCGAAACCGCCCCGATCACCCGCAGCCGCCCCCGAAGGACCGCCATGACCGCGCTCCCCCGTCCCCCCGCCCCGAGCCGCCGCACCCTGCTGCGCGCGGGCCTCGCCGGCGCCGGACTGCTGACGCTCGCGGGCTGCCGCTCGGCCGTCGAGCACGCCCGGAACGCGGCCGGTGCCGTGGACGCCGACTCCCCGCGCCGGGGCGGCGTGCTGACCGTCGCGACCGGCATCGACATCACCCCGAGCCTGCTCTTCGCCGTGAGCGCCAACACCCTCGTCCAGCGCCTCGCCTTCAACACCCTCACCCGGTACGACGACCGGCTCCGGCCGCAGCCCGAGCTCGCCACCGCCTGGGAGGTCTCGCCGGACGGCCTGAACGTGACCCTCAGGCTGCGCGAGGACGTGCTGTTCCACAGCGGCCGCCGGTTCACCGCCGACGACGTCGTCTTCGCCGTCCGGAACCTCCAGAACCCGGCCCGCTCCGCCCAGTTGAGGTCCACCGCCGCCGCCGTCACCGACTTCCGCAGGAACGGCGACTTCGAGCTGACCCTGGTGCTCGCCCACCCGGTGAGCAACCTCTTCGACCTCTTCGAATTCATGATCGTCCCGGACCGGGAGAGCATCGAGGACGCCGTCACCGGCACCCGGCTGGTCGGCACCGGCCCGTTCGCCCTCACCGGGCGCAAGCCCGGCTCCTCGCTCTCCTTCGCCCGCAACGAGCAGTACTGGAACCCCGGCCGCCCCCACCTCGACGGCGTGGAGATCCGGATCATCCCGCAGGCGGAGTCGCTGCTGTCCTCGCTCAGGACCGGCCAGACCCACCTCTCCTACAACGTCCGCGGCAAGGACGCCGCGACCCTGGTCGACGACCCGCGGTTCCGGATCAAGCAGTACGACACCGGCTCCGGCGCCCACTACATCGGCGTGGACGTCACCGCCGAGCACGTCCGCGACAAGCGCGTCCGCCAGGCCATCGCCTGGGCCGTCGACCGCGACCGGCTCGTCCAACAGGCCCTCGGCGGCTACGGCACCGTCTCCTCGGTGCCCTGGCCCAAGTCCTCCCCGGCCTACACCGAGGCCGGCGCCACCCACTACCGGCACGACCCGGAACGGGCCCGGGCGCTGCTCCGGGAGGCGGGCGCCGAGCACATCACCCTGCCCTTCGCCCACTCCAACGAGGCCGGGCCGACCGCCGTCGCGCAGATCCTCCAGTACGACCTCCGGCAGGTCGGCATCGAGACGGTGCTCCAGCCCGCCGACTCGCCGACCATGCAGAAACAGCTGATCTCCCAGTCCATGCCCGCCCTGTGGACGCTCAGCCACGGCTTCGCCCAACTCCAGCCCGCCACCCTCGCGGTGAGCGCCTACCCCTTCAACGAGGCCAGGAACAGCTCCCGCTTCGCCTCCCCCGCCTACACCGACGTGGTGCAGCGGGCCTGGAACCGCAGCGACAGCGACAGCCCCGAGGCCAGGGCCCTCCACCAGCAGATCACCGACGTGCTGCTGGACGAGGAGTTCGTGATCGACCTCGCCATCGCCGGACTGGTCGAGGTCGCGGGCCGCCGGGCCCGGGGCGTCACGCTCAACAAGTTCGGCTACCTCAACCTCGACGACGCCTACCTCACGGCCTGAGCAGGACGGCCCGGAACCCCATGCGCACCTTCCTCCTGAAACGCCTCCCCAGCGGACTGCTCGTCCTCGCCCTCGCCTCCTTCCTGGTCTTCCTCATCCTCCGGCTGATCCCCGGCGACCCGGCCACCACGCTCGCCGGACCGGACGCCTCCCCCGCCACCGTCGCCGCCATCCGCGGTCGACTCGGGCTCGACCAGCCGCTGTTCGGCCAGTACGTCAGCTGGCTCGGCCACCTGCTGAGCGGCGACCTCGGGCCGAGCTACGCGATCGGCGGCCAGGTCTCCGACCTGATCGGCAACGGCCTCGGCGCCACCGTCCAACTCACCCTCGGCGCCCTGCTGCTGGTGGTGCTGATCGCCCTGCCGCTGGGCGTGGTCGGTGCCACCACCAGGCGCGGCCCAGTCGCCGCCGCCGTCCAGGCGGTCACCACCGGTGTGCTGGCGGTCCCGCCGTTCGTCACCGGCGTGCTGCTGGTCCTGCTGTTCGCCGTCTCCTTCGAACTGCTCCCGGCCGGCGGGCACGAGTCCCTGCTCGCCGAACCGGACCTGGCCGTGCAGTACCTGGCGATGCCCGCCCTCTGCCTGGCCCTGCCCAGCGCCGCCGTGCTGGCCCGCTACCTCAAGGACGGCATCGAACGCGCCCTCGCCGAGGACTACGTCCGCACCGCGACCGCGCTCGGCGTCTCCCGGCGGCGGATCGTCTGGCGGCACGCCCTGCCCAACGCGCTGCCCTCCGCCGTCACCGTCCTCGGCCTCCAGACCGGCCACCTCGTCGCCGGGGCCGTCCTGGTGGAACGGATCTTCGCCTGGCCGGGCCTCGGCCAGCTGATCGAGCAGGGCGTGCTGCGCCGGGACTACCCGCTGGTGCAGGACCTGCTGCTGCTCGTGGTCGCGGTCTACGTGGCCGTCCAACTGCTCACCGACCTGGCCTACACCTGGCTCGACCCCCGGATCCGCTGGGAGTGACCCGATGACCACCGCCGCCCTTCCCCTCAAGTCCGCAGCACCGCGCGGCCGTTACCGCGCCGCCCTGCTCAGCCCGCGCGGCCTGACCGGCCTCGTCCTGGTCGGCGCCGTCGCCCTGGCCGGGCTGCTCGCACCGCTGCTCACCGACACCGACCCGAACGCCCAGAGCGCGCTCGCCCTGGCCGGCCCCGGCGCCGCGCACCCCTTCGGCACCGACGACCTCGGCCGCGACCTGTACAGCCGGGTGCTGCACGGCATCGGCACCGACCTCGCGCTGATCGTCACCGCCGTCCCGGTCGGCGCCCTGCTCGGCTGCTCCGCCGCCCTGCTCGCGGCCACCTCCCGGTGGTCCGACCTCGCCGTCCAGCGCGCCTTCGACCTGCTGCTCGCCTTCCCCGGGCTCATCCTCGCCCTGGCCGTCACCGCCGTCCTCGGCCCGGGCCGCTGGCCGGTGGTGATCGTCATCGCGCTGGCCGAGATCCCCGGCTACGGACGGCAGTTGCGGGCCGGCATCCTCGTCCAGCGGGAGCGCGAGTACGCCCTGGCGGCCCGGGTCGGCGGCGCCTCCCGGGCCCGGGTGCTGCTGCGGCACGTACTGCCCAACGCCGTCGACCCGCTGATCGTCCAGACCGCCGTGGCACTCTCGCTCGGCGTGTTCATCGAGGGCGCGATGAGCTTCCTCGGCCTCGGGGTCCGCCCGCCGGAGCCCACCCTGGGCAGCATCCTCAGCCAGTCCGTCGCCTACCTGGCCACCCACCCGACCTTCGCGGCCGCCCCGCTGGCCGCCACCACCGCGCTGGTGCTCGGCTTCACGCTGATCGCCGAGGCCCTGAACCGGGGGATCCGCCGATGACCACCGTGCTCCGCGTCACCGACCTCACCGTACGGTTCGGCGATTCCGACCCCCAAGGCACCACGGCCGTCGACGGCGTCTCCTTCGACCTCGGAGCGGGCGACACCCTGGGCATCGTCGGCGAGTCCGGCTCCGGCAAGTCCACCACCGCGCTCGCGCTGCTGCGGATGCTGCCGCCCGGCGGCCGGATCACCGCCGGCTCGGTCCACCTCGCCGGGCAGGACCTCGCCGCCCTCCCCGAGACCGCGCTGCGCGCCCTGCGCGGGCGGCGGATCGCCATGGTCTTCCAGGACCCGATGTCCTCGCTCAACCCCGTGCTCACCGTCGGCCGCCAACTGGACGAGGCACTGCGCGCCCACGGCGGCACCCGGCGGAAGGCCGAACGGCAGGCCCGGGCCGCCGAGTTGCTCGACCTGGTCGGCATCCCCGACGCCGTCGGCCGGCTGCGCGACCACCCGCACCGGTTCTCCGGCGGCCAGCGCCAGCGCATCATGATCGCCCTCGCGCTCGCCCACGACGCCGAGGTGCTGGTCGCCGACGAGCCGACCACCGCCCTCGACCCCACCGTCCAGCAGCAGATCCTGCGGCTGCTGACCCGGATCAACCGGGAGACCGGCACCGCCCTGGTGGTGATCAGCCACGACCTCGGGGTGATCGCCCGGACCTGCCGCCGGCTGCTGGTCATGCGGCACGGCCGGGTGGTCGAAAGCGGCGCCACCGCCGAGGTCCTCGCCCGGCCCGAACACCCGTACACCAGCGAGCTGTTGGCCGCCGTACCGCGCCTGGAGGAGCCCTCCCGGGCGGCCGCCAACAGCACCCCGGGCACCCGGCCGCTGCTCACCGTCCGCGGCCTGACCAAGACGTACGGCTCCCGGCGGCGCGCCGCCACCGCGCTGCACGGCGTCGACCTCGACCTGCACCCCGGCGAGACGCTGGGCCTGGTCGGGGAGTCCGGCTCCGGCAAGTCCACCCTGGCCCGGGCGCTGGTCCAGGCGCACCCGCCGTCCGGCGGCAGCATCCGCTTCCGCGGCGAGGAACTCGGCCGCGGGGCACGGCGCGGCGGGCCGCACCGCGAGGTCCAACTCGTCTTCCAGGACCCGTACTCCTCGCTCAACCCCCGGATGACCGCCGGGCAGATCATCGCCGAACCGCTGATCGCCCACCGCCTCGGCGACCGGGAGCAGCGCGCCGCCCGGGTCGCCGAACTGCTGGAGCAGGTCGGGCTGGACCCGGCCGTGGCCGACCGCCACCCGCGCGCCTTCTCCGGTGGCCAGCGCCAACGCATCGGCATCGCCCGGGCCCTGGCGCCCGAACCGAGCGTGCTGGTCTGCGACGAGCCGGTCTCCGCGCTGGACGTCTCGGTCCAGGCCCAGGTGATCGAGCTGCTCGCCCGGCTCCAGCGCGAACTCGGCCTGGCCGTCCTGTTCATCGCCCACGACCTGGCGGTGGTCCGCCGGGTCAGCCACCGGATCGCGGTGATGCACCGCGGCCGGATCGTCGAGACCGGTCCGGCCGACCGGGTCGTCACCGCACCCGAACACCCCTACACCGCCGAGCTGTTGGCCGCCGTGCCGGGCCTGGAGCCCGCTCCGGCCGCCAGCCGCTGAGCCGCCACCCGCCCGAGCCACCCCCGGAGCACCGTATGAGCACCCCGCCCGACCCGCACCTCCGGCCGACGCCGCAGCCCGACCCGCACCGCCGCGACCCGTACGCGGGCTTCCCCGGCACCGTCGGCCGCACCTTCGCCGAGTCCGTCCCCGCCTGGCCGCGGCGGGTCCGCCCGCGCGAGGGCGCGCCCAACATCGTCGTCGTGCTGATCGACGACATGGGCTACAGCGACATCGGCCCGTTCGGCGCCGAGATCCCCACCCCCACCCTGGACCGCCTCGCCGCCACCGGCGTCCGGCTCGCCAACTACCACACCATGCCGCTCTGCTCCCCCGCCCGGGCGGCCCTGCTCACCGGCCTCAACCCGCACCGGGTCGGCTACTCCTTCGTCGCCAACGCCGACCCGGGCTTCCCCGGCTACGGCATGGAGGTCGCCGGGGACATCCCCACCCTGGCCGAACTACTGCACGACGCCGGCTACGCCACCTACGCGGTCGGCAAGTGGCACCTCACCCGGGACTCCGCCTCCAACGCCGCCGACGACCGCGCCAACTGGCCGCTCCAGAAGGGCTTCGACCAGTACTACGGCGTCCTGGAGGGCCTGACCAGCCTCTTCCACCCGCACCAACTCGTCCGCGACAACAGCCCGCTGGACATCGACGAGTTCCCCGACGGCTACTACTACACCGACGACATCACCGACCAGGCCGTCAAGATGGTCACCTCACTGCGCGCCCACGACGCCGACAAGCCCTTCTTCCTCTACCTCGCCCACAACGCCGTGCACGGCCCGCTCCAGGCCAAGCCCGAGGACCTCGCCCGCCACCGCGGCCGCTACGACGGCGGCTGGGACGAGCTGCGCCGCACCCGCTTCGCCCGCCAGCTGGCCGCCGGCCACTTCCCGCCCGGCACCGAGCTGCCCGAGCGCAACTCCGAGGCCGGGTACGAGGTCGGCCCCTGGGACGAACTCACCGACGTCCAGCAGACGTTGTACGCCCGCTACATGGAGGTGTACGCGGCGATGGTCGACAACGTCGACCAGAACCTCGGCCGGCTCACCGACACCCTGGCCGCCCTCGGCGAACTCGACAACACCATCATCGTGTTCACCAGCGACAACGGCGGCACCGGCGAGGGCGGCGCCGAGGGCACCCGCAGCTACTTCAGCCGCTTCGTCCACCACCCGGACCTGCCGGCGGACTGGAACCCGGACGTCCGGCGCGAGATCGACCTGATCGGCGGCCCGCGGAGCCTGGTGCACTACCCGCGCGGCTGGGGCATGGCCTCCAACACGCCCTTCCGCCTCTACAAGGGCCAGACCTACGCGGGCGGCGTCCGCGTCCCCTTCGTGCTCTCCTGGCCGGCCGGCCTGCCCCGCGCCGAGGGCGACACCGGCGTCCGCACCCAGTACCAGTACGTCACCGACATCCTGCCCACCCTGCTCGAACTCGCGGGCGTGGAACGGCCGTCGGAGCGCCGGGGCCACCCCGTCCAGGAGCTCGACGGCACCGGCTTCACCTCCGTGCTGCGCGACGGCGCCGCGCCCGGTACCCACCACGAGCAGTACTGCAAGATGACCGGCAACCGCAGCTACTACCGCGACGGCTGGAAGCTGGTCACCCTGCACCGCCCGGGCACCCCGTACGACGACGGCGAGTGGGCGCTGTACGACCTGCGCACCGACCCCACCGAGATCCACGACCTCGCCGCCGAACACCCCGACCTGGTCAAGGAGTTGTCCGCCGCCTGGGAGGCCGCCGCCTGGCGCGACGGGGTCTTCCCGCTCGCCGACGGCAGCGGCGCCCTCGCCCTGCGCGGCCCCGAGGCCGAGCGGCTGCGCCGCCCCGTCACCCTGCTGGCCGGCACCCCCGAACTGGAACGCTACCGCTCCTCCCGGCTGATCGCCTTCCGCTCCTTCACCGTCGAGGCCGCGCTCGACGGCTACCGGCCGGGCGACCAGGGCGTCCTGGTCTCGCACGGCGACCAGGGCGGCGGCTACAGCCTCTACGTCGAGGACGGCCGGCTGCGCCTCGCCTACAACCAGTACGGCGACCTGTTGGAGGCCGACGGAGGCCCGCTGCCGGCCGGCGCCCGGCTGATCACCCTGGAGGCCACCGCCGTCGCCGACCTCAGATGGGAGTTCCGGCTGCTCGTGGACGGCCTGCCGGTGGGCGACACCGGGGACGGCGCCGCGGCCGGGGCGGAGCCCGCCCTGCTCGGCCCGGTCCACCAGCTGATCGGCATGGCCCCGTTCCAGGGCATCAGCGTCGGCATCGACCGCAAGTCCCCGGTCTCCTGGCCGCTGTACGAGCGGCACCGCTCCTTCCGCTACACCGGCGCCCTGCACTCCGTCACCTACCGGCCCGGCGAGCCCGCGCCGTACGACCCGGAGACGGTGGCCCGGGCGCTGCGCGAGGCGGCGGCCGCCTTCGAGTAGCCGCGCCCAAGCCGGGCCGGACCGGCCCCGGACCGGACTCGGACCGGCCGGTCCGCGCCAGTCGGGCCGGGCCGGTCGGCCATGATCCCCGATCACCCGCCAAGATCCCCCCACCCGGGTTACCCTCGTCCCGCGCGGCAGCCCGGCCGCGCGGCCGACCGAGGGGGGAACGGATGATCGGGGACCTGCTGCCGGACGTCGTGGTGACCGAGGTGGCCTACGAGGACCCGCCGGAGGCCCGGCTGGAGCCCGAGGAGGAGCCCGCCGTCGCCCGCGCCGTCGACAAGCGACGCCGCGAGTTCACCACCGTCCGGCACTGCGCCCGGGCCGCCCTCGCCCGGCTCGGCGTCCCGTACCGCCCGCTCGTCCCGGGCCTGCGCGGCGCGCCGAGCTGGCCGGACGGCGTGGTCGGCAGCCTCACCCACTGCGACGGCTTCCGCGCGGCGGCCGTGGCCCGGGCCGGCACCCTCGCCTCCGTCGGCATCGACGCCGAGCCCGCGCTGCCGCTGCCGGAGGGCGTCCAGGAGGCCGTCGCGCTGCCGGTCGAGCAGCAGCGGCTCGCCAAACTGGCCGCCGAGCACCCGGACGTCCCGTGGGACCGCATCCTGTTCAGCGCCAAGGAGTCGGTGTACAAGGCCTGGTTCCCGCTGACGCAGGTCTTCCTGGACTTCGAGGAGGCCGAACTGGACCTCTCCCCCGACGGCACCTTCACCGCCCGGCTGCTCGTCCCGGGCCCGGTGGTCAACGGCCGCCGGATCGACGGCTTCGACGGCCGCTGGGCGGTCCGGGACGGGCTGCTCGCCACCGCGATCGCCGTCGCCCCCTGACCGGCGACCAGGCCCCGGACCGTCACCGACCAGCTCCCGGGCCGTCACCGACCGGCCCTCGACCGGGGCGGCATATCCTCGACCCCGTGACGGTGACCTATGTGATCGACGGCGACGAGATCAAGACCCTGGAGGACTTCTGGGACGTGGTCGGGCGGACCATCGGCGTGGACGGCTACTTCGGCCGCAACCTCGACGCCTTCGCCGACTGCCTGCGCGGCGGCTACGGCACCCCCGAGGACGGCGACTGGGTCATCGAGTGGCGCCACCACGAGGTCTCCCGCCGCAACCTCGGCTACCCGGAGACGGTCCGGCAGCTGGAGCTGCGGCTGGCGCGCGCCCACCCGACCAACCGCGCGCGGATCACCGCCCAGCTGGACGCCGCCCGGGCGGGCAGGGGGCCGACGGTCTTCGACTGGCTGGTCCGGATCATCGAGGAGGAGCACCCGGGCGGCCTGCGCCTGGCCTGACCGCCCCGGGGCCCCGGCTCCGGACGTTCCGCTACAGCACGTCCGAGAGCCGGACGAAGCGCCGCCCCGCCGCCAGCAGCCCCGGCACCGCCGCCGCCACCCCGGGGGCGGTGCCGCCGCCCGGGCGGTTCATGTGCCCGATCACGATCGCGCCGGGCGGGGCGGAGGCGACCTCCCGCCGCACCTCGGCGGACCGGAGCGTCGCCCCGTCGTCCCCGTTGACGGTGAATCCGGCCACCCGCTGGCCCAGGTCGGCGACCACCCGGGTGGCGACGTCGTCGTAGTGCGCGGTGCCGGAGCGGAAGAACCGGGGCGGGTGCCCGAGCAGCCCGGTGAGCTTCTCGGCGTTGCCCGCCACCTCGTCGTACACCTCGCCGACGCCGCGCGTGCCCGCGATGCCGTAGGCGGAGCGGCCGGTCACCGAGAGCGGACGGTGGACGGTGCCGTGGTTGCCGATCTCGAACAGCGGGTCGGCGGCGAGCTGCTCGAACTCGTCCGGGTTGGCGTCGATCCAGCGGGCGTTCAGGAAGAGCGTGGCCGGCACCCCGTGCGCCCGCAGGGCGTCGATCAGGTCGGCGTCGTAGCCGCTGCCGCCGGGGCCGCCGCAGGCGTCGAAGGTGAGCGCCATGGCGCTCTCGCCCTCCGGCAGCTCGGTGATCACCCCGGACACGTCCAGCCCCCACTCGGCCGGGGCCAGCGCGCCGTACCGCTCGACCACCTCGGCCCGGGTCGCCGGGTGCGGGGGCTGCTTCGCGGGGTCCGGCACGGGCGTCGATTCCGGCGCGGGTGTCGGCGCGGATGTCGGCGCGAGGGCCTCGGTGGGCCCGCCGGACGGCGTCGCGAGCGGTTCGGTGGACGGTTCGGTGGACGGTGGCGCCGAGGCCGAGGGCGAGGCCGGATCGGTGCCCGCCGCCCTGCTCCGGCACCCCGCCAGCGCTCCTCCGGCCACCCCCATGAGCAGCGCCCGCCGACTCACCGACACGCCCGTCTCCCATCCGCGCCATGTCTCGCACAAGCCATGCCTCATATAACCCGATGGCATGTAAACCGATGACATGACTATGAACCGACCATTCGTCACTCCCCGCAACTCGCCCCCGCCCCCGCCCGGCGCCTCTTCACCGACCCGCCCCGCCGCCGTGGGCCACGACTCACCCCCGGTTCACCCGCCCGGGTAAGCCCGCGAGCGACCCGCCCGCCCCGATCCGGAGACCTCGATGCCGACCGAGCCCAGCACCCCGCGCCCGAACCGACCCGCCGACCAACCGGCCGACCAGCCGACCCACCCGCCGACTCCGCAGCCCGCCCGCCGCGACCTGCTCCGCACCGGCCTCGCCACCGGCGCCGCCACCGCGCTCGGCCTCGCCGCCACCACCGGCCGGGCGGACGCCGCCCCCTCCGACGGCCCCGCCGCCGCCCCAGGCGCCACACCCCCCGACCGCACCCTCACCCTCACCGGCCACCTGCCCACCGGCTCCCCCGACTTCGTCTACCTCCCGGTCGAGGTCCCGGAGGGCGTCCGCGAGATCGCCGTCTCCTACGGCTACGACAAGCCGCCCGTCCCGGCCGGCACCCCCGGCAACTCCTGCGACATCGGCATCTTCGACGAGCGCGGCACCGACCTCGGCGGCCCCGGCTTCCGCGGCTGGTCCGGCGGCTTCCGCACCGAGTTCAGCCTCTCCCGCGCCGCCGCGACCCCCGGCTACCTCCCCGGCCCGGTCAACCCCGGCACCTGGCACGTGGTCCTCGGCCCCTACCAGGTCGCCCCGCAGGGCCTGGAGTACCACGTCGAGGTCACCCTCCGCTTCGGCGCCCCCGGGCCGCGGTTCACCCCGCAGTACCCAGCGGAGCGGGCCCGCGGCCGCGGCCGGGCCTGGTACCGGGGCGACTGCCACCTGCACACCGTCCACTCCGACGGGCGGCGCAAGCCGGAGGAGGTGGCCGCCGGGGCCCGCGCGGCCGGCCTGGACTTCATCGTCTCCACCGACCACAACACCAGCTCCTCGCACGCCGTCTGGGGCCCGCTGGCCGGCCCCGACCTGCTGATCCTGCCGGGCGAGGAGATCACCACCCGCAACGGCCACTGGCTGGCCCTCGGGCTGGAAGCCGGCCAGTTCGTCGACTGGCGCTACCGCTCCCGCGACGAGGAGTTCCCGCGCTTCGTCCGCCAGGTCCACCGGTCCGGCGGCCTGGTGGTGCCCGCGCACCCGTACTGCCCGTACGTCGCCTGCCAGTGGAAGTTCGGCTACGAGCAGGCCGACGGCGTCGAGGTGTGGAACGGCCCCTGGACGTACGACGACGAGTCGGCGGTGGACACCTGGGACGGCCAGCTCGCCGTCGCCCTGCGCGAGGGCCGCTCCTGGCTGCCCGCCCTGGGCAACAGCGACGCGCACAGCGAGCCGCAGGCCATCGGCTCCCCGCACAACGTCGTCCTGGCCGAGGACCTCACCCGGGACGCGATCCTCGACGGGCTGCGCGCCGGGCGCAGCTGGCTGGCCGAGTCCTCCGCCGTCACGCTGGACCTCACCGTCACCGGGCACGGCCGCCGGGCGGGCATCGGCGAGGAGCTGACCGTCCCGGCCGACGCCCCGCTGGACGTCCGGCTCACCGTCTCCGGCGTGCCCGGCGGGACGGTCCGCCTGCTCACCGACGAGGGCCAGATGCACCAGGAGTCGCTGCCCGCCGACGGCTCCGGCACCGTGATCTGGCGCACCACCGCCTCGCTCGCCGCCTACGTCCGGGCCGAGGTGCGCCACCCGAAGGCGGACGGCACCCCCGGCAGGGGCAACTCGATGGGCCCGGACCTGCCCTGGGGCCCGATGGCGGCGCTCACCAACCCGATCGTGCTGCGCACCGAAGCGGGCTGACCACCCCGGCCGGCCCCGCCGACCGACCACTCCGACCCGCCCAGGAAGCGGGCTGGGGACGACTCGGACCACCCGTTTGGACTAGGTTGATCCCCGAAACGCATCAGTCGTAGGGACGAGGCGGTCGGATGTCCGGATATGGGCCGACCAGCCCCTTCGCACTCCGACCGCCCCGCCCCGGCTACCCGACCGTCCCCGGCCCGCGAAGGGATCAGCAGCTGTGAACCGTACGACCGTAGGTGGGCCGGAGCTCGGGGGCGGCGGGGGCGCCGGGGGCGTCCTCGTCCTCGTCGACCCGGCCGGGGCCGGGAACAGCCCGGTCGCGGAGCTGCTCGCCCGGGAACTGAACCCGAGCGTCCACCTGCGGACGGACGACTTCCTGCGGGTCATACGCAGCGGCCAGCTCCCGCCCCACCTGCCCGAGGCCGGCCGCCAGAACGCCACCGCCCTCGCGGCCGCCGCCCAGGCCGCCTTCGCCTACGCCACCCGCGGCTACCAGGTCGTGGTGGAGGCCCCCGCCGCCCCGGCCGCCCTCGACACCTTCCGCCGCGAGAGCCGCGCCACCGGCGCCGCCCTCCACTACGTCGTCCTCCACCCCGGCCCGGCGCCCGAGGACACCGTCCACACCGCCCACACCCTCGACACCGCGGCGCTCACCCCCGAGGCCGCCACCGGCTCCGTCCTCACCGCCCTCACCCGGCGCACCCACCTGCTCGGCTGGTAGCCCGGTAGCTCCCCTCGGCGCTCAGGCGCCCACCGTGCCGTCGATCGCCTCCCGCAGGAAGTCCGCGTGCCCGTTGTGCCGGGCGTACTCGTGGATCAGGTGGAGCATCACCAGCCGCAGCGACACCTCGGCGTCCCACCGGGCCTGGTAGCCGGTGACGTCGAGGGAGTCGGCGGCCAGCTCGATCCGGCGAGAGTGCTCGACCTCGGCCTGCCACGCGGTGAAGGCCTCGGCGCGGGTGGCGCCGGCGGGGTCGTAGGCGGCCTGGTAGTCGCCGTCCTCGGACCAGACCAGCGGCAGCTCCTCACCGTCGATCACCCGCCGGAACCAGACCCGCTCGACCTCCGCCATGTGCCGGACCAGCCCGAGCAGGCTGAGCGTGGACGGCGGGCTGGAGCGCAGCCGCAGCTGCTCGTCGGTCAGGCCCTCGCACTTCAGGGCCAGGGTCGCCCGGTGGAAGTCGAGGAAGCCGCGCAGCATCTCGCGCTCGCCCCCGGTCAGCGGCGGGGCGGGGCGGTCGTCGGGGACGGTCACGGTGGTCGGTCTCCTCGCGGTGGTCGGACTCCCGGCGGACTGTAGCGAACCGCCCGGCCGGTCCGAAACGCCTTTTCCCCGGCCGCCCGCCTGGCTGCGCGCCTGGCTTCGCCATCCGCTGTCACATCCGGGCGCCCTCCGGTGTCTTCATGTCCGGCAACCCGCCGAACCACCGAACCCGGAGGACACCATGGCACTGCGACTGCCGAAGGCCCAGCTGCCCGCCGAGCTGAGCGAGAACATGATCAGGACGTTCGGGACCGCCCTCGAACCCGTCGAGGCCGTCTGGCACAACCCCGCCGTCGCCACCGCGAACCTGGACTTCTCCCGCGGGATCGCCGAGTGGGACGCGCTCGACGAGGGCCTCAAGTCCTTCGCGCACATGGCGGTGGCCGCCCAGGTCGGCTGCGGCTGGTGCCTGGACGTCGGCTACTTCCAGGCCCGGAACCAGGGCCTGGACCCGGCCAAGGCGAGCCAGGTGCCGAACTGGCGGGCGGCGGAGGTGTTCACGGCGCTGGAGCGCGAGGTGATGGCGTACGCCGAGGCCATGACCGTGACCCCGCCGACCGTCACCGACGAGCAGTACGAGCACCTGCTGGGCGAGCTCGGCCCGGCGGCCATGGTCGAACTCACCGCCTACGTCGCCTTCGTCAACATGGCCACCAGGAACAACACCGCGAACGGCGTCCGGTCGCAGGGCTTCTCCGACTCCTGCGGGATCCCGCTGGCCCGGCCCACCGTCACCGCCGACGATGCCGCCGACACCGCCGCTGACGTGTCGGCCGGAGTGAAGCCGGCATGACCGAGGACCCCTTCGTCGCCCACCGCAGCCTGCTCTTCACCGTCGCCTACGAGCTGCTCGGCTCCGCCGCCGACGCCGAGGACGTCCTGCAGGAGTCCTGGCTGCGGTGGGCCGGGGTCGACCGCGCCCAGGTGCACGACCCGCGCTCGTACCTCATCCGGATCGTCACCCGCCAGGGCCTCAACCGGCTGCGGACACTCACCCGCCGGCGCGAGCAGTACGTCGGCGAGTGGCTGCCGGAGCCGCTGCTCACCAGCCCCGACGTCGCCGAGGACGTCGAACTCGCGGAGAGCGTCTCCTTCGCGATGCTGACCGTGCTGGAGACGCTCGGGCCGACCGAGCGGGCCGTGTTCGTGCTGCGCGAGGTCTTCGAGCTGCCCTACGAGGAGATCGCCGAGGCCCTCGGCAAGACCCCGCCCACCGTCCGGCAGATCGCCCGGCGCGCCCGCGCGCACGTGGCGGCCCGCCGGCCCCGGGTGCGGGTCAGCCGCTCCGAGCAACAACGGGTGGTGGAACGGTTCCTGGCGACCCTGCGCACCGGGCGGCTGCAGGACCTGATGGAGGTGCTGGCACCGGACGTCGTCCTGATCGCCGACGGCGGCGGGATCGCGGCCGCCGTGCCGGCCCCCGTGCACGGGGCCGAGGCCGTGGCCGCGCTGCTCGCGCGCACCGGGCGGCTGCCGGTCCCGTTCGACACCACCACGGTGTGGCTCAACGGCGCCCCGGCCGGCCGGATCGACATCGGCGGCGAACCCTCGGTGGTGAGCCTCGCGGTGGAGAACGGCCGGGTCACCCGGGTCTACATCGTGCGCAACCCGCGGAAACTGACCCGCCTCGACACACCGGCCGACCTCACCCGGTAGCCTCTCCCCGTTCGCGTGGTGGTGCCCCGAGCCCGCTCGGAGCACCACCGCGCTCCCCACCGCTCCCTGGACGCTCCGCCATCACGTACCGTGTTCGGACCACCACAGGTTTGGGTACGTACCTCGGCGCGCCCGACGGCCGGGCGCCCACCGAGCAGGAGACCCAGCGGCCCATGGACCACAACCGCATCCCCCCGACCGTACGCCGGACGTACGGCGTCGACGACCTCAGCACCGCCCCGTCGTTCGCCGGAGGCTTCATCAACTTCGGCTACTGGCAAGGGATCGACCTCGCCGACCCGACCTCCGAGGACCGGGTGCGCAGCCAGGAACAGATGTACCGGCGGGTGCTGCGGGAGTTCCCCGAGCCGCGGGAGCGGCTGCGGCTGGCGGAGGTGGGCTGCGGCCGGGGGCTGGGTGCCGCCCTCGCCCTGCGGGAGTTCCGGTTCGCGGGCGTGACGGGCGTGGACATCCACCCCGACCAGATCGAACGGGCCCGCGCCGTCAACGCGAGAGCCCTGGCAACGTACCCCGATCGGCTGGCGTACACCCTCGGCTCGGCGGACGAACTCCCCTTCTCCGACGGCTATCTGGACGGCGTCTTCTCCGTCGAGGCCGCCCAGCACTTCCGCGAACTGACCGGCTTCGCCCGCGAGGCCGCCCGCGTCCTGCGCCCCGGCGGCCGGCTCGTCGTCGCCACCTTCTTCACCGCCCCCGGCCCCGACGTCGCCGAACGCCTCAAGATCCTCCTCGCCAGCTTCGCCGACGGCCTCGACATCGCCCACCCCCTCGACGACTTCACCACCTCCCTCACCCGCACCGGCTTCACCGACATCACCACCGAATCCATCGGCGCCGACGTCTGGCCCGGCCTCGACCGCTACCTCACCGACGCCGTCCCCGCCGCCCACTGGACCCGCCACTTCCTCCCCGCCTGGCGCGACGGCCTCCTCGACTACCACGTCCTCACCGCCATCCGCATCTGACCCCCGGCGCCGGTCGGCCCTGGGCCTGCCACAGGC
>NZ_JBHVEU010000112.1:0-21673 GCF_042802075.1 Kitasatospora sp. NPDC057518 | reverse complement strand
GTGCTGCCGCCCGCGCGGTGGCCCGGCATCAGGCGGGCAGGCGATCGGGCGGGGTGGTGGGACGGGGCCGGGCGGTGCTGAGGGCGGCCAGGGCCGGGGTGGCGGCGAGGGCGAGGCAGAGGGGCAGCGGCAGGTGGTCGGCGAGCAGGCCGGCCAGCGCGGTGCCGCCCGAACTGCCCGCGTTGAAGCACGTGTTGACCCAGGCGCCGGCGCGCGTCCGGTGGCCGGGCTCGGCGAGTTCGTCGGCGAGCAGGTAGGCGGTGGTGAGGGTCGGGGCCACGGTGAGGCCGGCCAGGGCGGCGACGGCCGCGAGGAGCGGGACCGTCGGGGCGAGGGCGGTCAGGGTCAGAGCGCCGGCGAAGGCCGCGGTGAGGACGGCGAGCCGCCGCCGGGCCGGGGCCCGCCAGTCGAGGGCGCCGAGGGCGAGGCCGCCGGTCGCGCTCCCGGCCGCCAGCGCCGCCTCCACCCAGGCGGCGTCGGCCGCCTGCCCGTGCCGCCGGGCGAAGACCACCGTCAGCAGGGCGAACGCACCGAGTCCGGCCCCGGCCCCGGCAGCCGCGGCGAGCGGCAGGCCGGTCCGGGCCGGCGGCCGCCAGGGGCGCGAACGGCCGCCGGTGGCGGCGGAGTCGGCCTCGGCGCGGTCCGGCCCGACACCGCGGACCGAGGCGGCCAGGGCGAGGGAACCGGTCAGGACGAGGGCGGCGCCCAGCACCAGTCCGAGCGCCGGGCGGGCCGTCGCCGCGATCACCCCGGCCAGCAACGGGCCGGTGACGTACAGGAGTTCCTCGGCGACGGTGTCCAGACTGTAGGCCCGGCGGCGCAGCCCGGGATCGGACAGCAGGGCGCTCCACCGCGCCCGGGTGACCGGGCCGAGGGGTGGCGCGAGCACGCCGGCCGCCACGGCGAGGGCGAGCAGGACGGGGTACGGGACGCCGGGGCGCCAGGTGGCGGCGGCCAGGCCGAGCAGCACCAGCGCGTACCCGGCCGCCATCGGCGGCAGTGTCCGGCGCGGGCCGTGGCGGTCGACCAGCCCGGCCCGGGCGGGTGAGAGCAGCACGTTGGAGGCGGCGAACAGCGCCGTCAGCCAGCCGGCCCGGGCGTACGAGCCGGTCGTGGCGGTGACGGCCAGCAGGAGCGAGAGCGGGACGACACCGTAGGAGAGGCGGCCGGTCAGGGCCGCGCTGAAGAGCCGGACCGCGCCGGGGGTGCGCAGGACCGTCGCGTAGGACGAAGACATGGAGGGGTTCCTCTGGAGCTGGCGCGCGCCGCGCGCCGGTGGACCGGGACGCCGAAGGACCGCACCACCGGGGTGCGGTCGCCGCGCGGGGCCCTAGTCACGGAAGAGGAACACGGGGCCATGGTAGGGCACGTCCGTGCGGGGGCCGTCCGTTCGGGGGCACGTCCGTGCGGGCGCCCGTCCGGGACGTCGGCCGCAACGGCTCCCCCGGCCGGGCTCCGCGCCGCCGGCCGCAACGGTGCGGAACGCCGGTATCGGAGCGGACGTTGTGTCATATTCGTTGTGACCAAGGAGAGTTCACCGCTCCTCCCGGGTTCCGGCGGGCTCGCCGGAGCCCCATCAGGGTGCGGTCAGCACCATGTCAGCGAGCCGAGGGAGCATGTGCGGAGCGGGCCCACCCGGTTGTCCCGCGTGCGCCGATGACCCGAGGGCCGCACCGCGCCCTACCCGGAATGGAGTGTGCGACATGTCGAACCCCTTTGACGACGCGGACGGGACCTTCCTGGTGCTGGTGAACGACGAGGGCCAGCACTCGCTGTGGCCCGCGTTCGCCGAGCGGCCGGACGGCTGGACGGTGGCCCTGGCCGAGGGGCCGCGCGAGGAGGCGCTGGCCTACGTCGAGGCCAACTGGACCGACATGCGCCCGCGCAGCTTGCGCGAGGCCTCCGCCGCCCGGGCCTCGTAGCGGCGACGTCCGATCCATCCGAGGAAGGGCCCGGCCTGCCCGCGTGGCGGCGGCCGGGCCACGTCGATTTCTCCCTCATCGACACGGAAACGGGGACCTTCATCGTGCAGAGGATTCACTTCACCGCAGCCGACCTCGCCAGAACCCGACTGAAGAGCACCATGGGCCCGCTCGTGGAATCGGCCTTCGCCTGCGACCTGCTGGACCGCGGCGTGAGCGCGCCGTACGCCCGGTGGCGAAAGCAGGTGAACGAGCGCCTCCCCCGGCGGCCGGTGCCCCGCCCGCGCAGCCGTCCCGAGCACGACGTGGACTCGCTGCTCCGGCAGGCGCTGCGGTACGCGGAGGCGCCCGACGCGCCGCCCGAGCCGTCCGGGCCGTTCGACGCGTCCGAGGCCGCCGAGCTGCCGCAGCGGCCCGGAGCGGGCGTGGACGCCTGCCTGCTGGAGGCCTGGCAGCTGGCCGTGGCGCCGTTCTGGCAGCACCTGCACGCCTACCTGGTGGCCGAGTGCGAGGCGCGCGGCCGGATCGTGATGGCCGGCGGGGTGGAGCTGCTGCTGTCCACCGCGCACCCCCGGATGACCTGGCGGGCGCCGGTCCTGGAGATCCCCGGCGGGCCGGACCAGGACATCCGGCTGGGCGGCCGGGGCCTGGTGCTCACCCCCTCGGTGTTCCTCAACCACCGGCCGGGCCTGGCGATAGACGCCGAGGGGCCGGACGCGCAGGTGGTGCTGGTGTTCGCGGCCCCGCCGCACGCCCGCAAGGGGGCCCAGCTGTGGCAGGAGCGGGACAGCGGCTCACGGCCGCTCGGCGCCCTGGTGGGCCAGACCCGGGCGGCCGCCCTGCGTACGCTGCGGGCGAGTTGCACGACCAGCCAGCTCGCCGACCGGCTGGGCATCTCGGCGGCCAGCGCCAGCCAGCACGCGGCGGTGCTGCGCCGGAGCGGGCTGATCACCACCCGCCGGGTGCGCAACACCGTGCTGCACTCGGTGACGCCGCTCGGGATGGCGCTGCTGGACGGCGGGCCGGTACGGCCGGCGGCGACGGGCTGCGACCGGTCCGAGCGGCCGGCCCGCGGGGCCCGGCCGCGGAGCGCCTCGCACCTGCTCGCCTCGTAGGCACAGCGGGCTGGACCCCCGGCCGCCGTCCGGTGCCGGGGGTCCTCGCCCTTCCCGCCGTTCCGGGATCAGCTCCGCGGCCAGGCCCGGAACTGGCGCAGCCCGTACAGCAGCGGCCGCGGGTGGTGGCGCCGTACGACCCGGCGGATCTCGCCGTAGACGGTGACGTGGTCGCCGACCCGCTGGGCCAGCACCACGTCGCAGTCGGCCACCGTGTGGGCGTCGCGCACCAGGTGCGGGCCGGCCGCCTCCGGGGCCTGCTCCCAAGGGAGCAGGCCGAACCGGTCCGGGTTGCCGGAGGCGAACAGTTCGGCGGTCCCCTGGGCGTCCTCGTGCAGCAGGTTGACCGCGAACAGGCCGCTGTCGGTGACCGCTTCGAGCGTGGGACTGCCGTCGCGCAGGCAGACCAGGAGGGTGGGCGGGTCGAGTGAGACGCTGCACACCGCGGAGCAGGTCATGCCCCTCGGGGCGCCGTCGGGGCCGGTGGCGGACACCACGCTCACGCCCGTGGGGAACCCGCTCATCATGGCCCGGAACTCGTCGGGGGTGGCTCCCGCCGTCCCCACGGCTCCGGACGCCCCGGAGGCCCCGGCCCGTAACCGGGCCCGGTCGCCCGCGTACTCGGTCATCTCGCACCGCTTTCTGTCTCGACGGACTCCACCGGCGCCATGGCCGTCGCGCTGATCCCCTCGGCCGCCGGGCGGCCCTCCATCCGGTCGAACAGCTCCAGCAGCGGCCCGGTGGCCGCCGTGGTGACCAGTGCCATCACCACCAGGGCCAGGACCAGCGGCGCGGGCAGCACCCCGGAGGCGAAGCCGGCCTGGAGGACGATCAGTTCGGTGAGGCCGCGGGTGTTCATCAGCGCGCCGATCCGCCGGGCGGTCCGGGGCGGCTGGCCGCCGATCCGGGCCCCGAGGTAGCCGCCGAGGCCCTTGCCGAGGAAGCCCAGCAGGACGGTGCCGGCGATCAGCACCCCGGAGGTGGCGGAGAAGGCGCCGGTGAGCACGGTGACCCCGGTGACCACGAAGAAGGCGGGGGTCAGGAACTGCCCCGACCGGGAGACCGTGGACACCACCCGGGTCCACGGGCCGCCGTCGTCGTGCGGGACCGCCAGCCCGGCCAGTGCCGCGCCGAGGATCGACGTCATGCCGAGGTGCTTCATGGCGAAGGCCACCGCGAGGGCGGCCACCGCGACCAGGACCGCCATCACCCGGGGCGAGCGGCCGCAGAGCCGGGACGCGGTCCGGGTGCCCAGCGCGTAGCGGATGGCCAGCGCGCAGACCACGCCGACGGCCAGGGCGCGCAGCGAGTGCAGCGAGCGTGCCGGGTCCCCGGCGCCCAGGCTGATCGCCAGGGAGAGCAGCAGCCAGCCGCAGGCGTCGATGACGACGGCGGAGGCCAGCGAGAGCCGGCCCGGGACGCCGTCGCTCATCCCGCGGTCGGCCAGGATGCGGGCCATCACCGGGACGGCGGTGATGGACATGGTGACCGCGACCATCAGGAGGAAGGCCGGCAGCGGGGCGCCGCCGCGGGCCGCCCGGTCGCCGGTGAGGGCGATCAGCCCGACCAGCAGGCCTCCGGTGGCCAGCGGCGGCACCAGCGCCCCGACGGTGATCCAGGTGGTGGCGCGCCGGGGCAGCCGGTCCCGGCCGCGGCGCAGTTTGTGGGCGAGGCCGACCAGGAAGAGCACCAGGGCGGCCTCGGCGACGGTCTTGACGAGGTCGAACACCGGCCCCGGCAGCACGGCGTCGAGGGCGGGCCGGCCGGCCAGGGCGATCACGGCGGGCCCGGCCAGCAGGCCCCCCGTGATCTCCCCGATCACCTCCGGCTGCCGGAGACTGCGCGCGACTCTCCTGCCCGCCACGGCGATCAGCAGCACGACGCCGAGGACGGCGGCCGCGTGCACGACGCGTGTCAGGAGCTGGAGGACGTCCATGACGAACGGGCCCCTTTCCCGGGATCGTGGTCAGCGCATCCGGGCGAAGTAGTCGTACGCCTTGGGCAGCGTCGCGACGAGCCGTTCGGTCTTCTCCCGGATCTGGGCGAACTCCCGTTCCGCGGCGGCGCCGTCGGAGAGGTCCAGGGCCGGGGAGTGCGCCACCTCGATGCCGCCCATGCCCAGCAGGACGCTCATGTAGGAGTACGGCGGCAGGCCGTGGTAGTAGGGGAAGACCGTTTCGGAGTCCGGGAGTTGGGCCTTCCAGAGTTCGAGCCGCTCGGCCAGCGAGTCGGGGATCTTCCGGGTCTTGGTGTCCCGCCAGTACTGGGTGTCGGTGCGCTTGGCGGCGACGTAGTGCAGGACCAGGAACTCCCGTACCCCGTCCATGACGTGGGCGACGGCCCGGTTGTAGAGGTCGCGCCGGACCGGGTTCCAGTCCTGCGCCGGGAAGTACTTGACCAGTTGCTCGATGGCGTGGTGGATGAAGAAGATCCCGGTGGACTCCAGCGGCTCCACGAAGCCGCTGGCGAGGCCGACGGCCACGCAGTTGCGGGACCAGGAGTTGCGGCTGCGGCCGATCCGCATCCGGATGTGGTTGGCCTCGACGTCGGCGGCGGCGGGGCCGACGAAGGCGCGCAGGGTCCGCTCGGCCTCCTCCGGCGAGAGGTAGTCCTTCGCGTAGACGTACCCGGTGCCGACCCGGCCCATCAGCGGGATCGTCCAGATCCAGCCGGCGTCCTGGGCGGTCGCGGTGGTGCAGGGCAGCACGCCGCGCTTCGCCATGTCCATCGGCACCTGGAGGGCGACGGCGCTGTCGTTGGGCAGGGTGTCCTGGTAGGAGATGAACGGCTCCTCCAGCGCCTTGTTCAGCAGCAGCCCGCGGAAGCCGGTGCAGTCGATGAAGAGGTCGCCGGTGAGCTCGCCGTGCTCGGCGGTGCGCAGTCCGCTGATCCAGCCGCGGTCGTCGAGCCGGACGTCCTGGACGTCGTCGACGATGCGCTTGACGCCTCTGTCGGTGGCGTACTGCGTCAGGTACTTGGCGAGCAGCGCGGCCTCGAACTGGTAGGCGTACGGGAACTGGGTCTTGCCCTGGTGCTCGGACATGGTGAGGCCCTGCATCTCGTCCGCGCCCTCGTCGAAGGGCTGGTCGATGAGGGCGCCGTCGAGGTGGCGGGGGCTGAGGCCGGCGTCGATGACCGAGGCCATCACGAAGCAGTCCTTGTCGAACCGGCTGGTCGGCCCCTGCTTGAGCCACCAGTCGGTGAGCGGGAAGCCGTTGACCGAGCGCATCTGCTCGAACGGGTGGTAGAAGTAGTGGCCGGGCTCGCGCCAGTCCTCGAAGCGGACGGCGAGCTTGTACGTCGCGTTGCAGGCCGGCATCCAGTCCTTCTCCTTGAGTCCGAGGAACTCGAAGAAGTGGCGGATGTCGCTGAAGGTGGCCTCGCCGACGCCCACGGTGGAGATGTTGCCGGATTCCACGAGGGTGATGTCCACCCGGTCCTCGAACGCGGCCTTCAGGTACGAAGCCGTCATCCAACCCGCTGTTCCGCCGCCTACGATCACAACCCGGTCGAGCACTGGTGACTCCTCTTCGGTGGTCCACGTGTTTCCGGCAGGGGAGGTGCCGGATACCGGCCGAGGTGGCGCCGTCGGTCGTCACCCCGCTGGTAGAAGCTGAGGGCGGCGCCACCAGAGAGTGACTCTAGGCATCCTCGTAAGGTCCGACCAGGTCATTTGGCACTGGTCGAAAGTCGCAGGTCGGGTTGACCCGTACCTGTCGGACCATTCGAACGCCTGACGGGTCATCAGCGCGGTGTCAGCGCAGGTCAGCCACACTGCTGTGGCCAGATCTCCCCCGAGACGGAGCCACTCATGACGCAGCAGAGGCAGATCCCGCAGTTCGCCGTCGTCCCCGGCGCGCAGGTGCACGGCGTGCTGTCCGGCAACGAGAAGCAGACCGTCGACCTGGTCGCGGCGACCTACCGGGTGCACGGCGAGGGGGACACGGTGAACCCGCCGTCGTACTTCCTGCGCTTCCCGGACCGGCCCACCTCGCGCATCATCGCGCTGCCGGCCTCGGTGGGCGGCGGCACGCCGGTCGACGGGATCAAGTGGATCTCCAGCTTCCCGGAGAACGTGGCCGCGGGCCTCCCCCGGGCCTCCGCGGTGCTGGTGCTCAACGACCCCGCGACCGGCTACCCGATCGCCTGCCTGGAGAGCTCGATCATCAGCGCCGCCCGCACCGCCGCCTCGGCCGCGCTGGCGGCCGACCGGCTCTCCGCCGGCCGGCCCCGGCCGCGGCGGGTCGGCTTCATCGGCACCGGGCTGATCGCCCGGCACATCCACACCTATCTGGCCCGCACCGGCTGGGAGTTCGACGAGGTCGGGGTGCACGACCTGTCCGCCGAGCACGCGGCCGGCTTCCGCTCCTACCTGGAGCGCGCGGACCCGGAGCGGGCCGACCGGGAGCAGGCCGGCGCCTCGCCCCGGATCACCGTGCACGGGAGCGCCGAGGAACTGGTCCGCACCTCGGACCTGGTGGTCCTGGCGACCGTCGCCGCGAAGCCGCACCTCACCGACCCCTCGTGGTTCTCCCACAACCCGGTGGTGCTCAACGTCTCGCTGCGCGACCTGGCGCCCGAGGTGCTGCTCGCCTCGGCCAACGTGCTGGACGACGTCGAGCACTGCCTGAAGGCGGAGACCTCCCCGCACCTGACCGAACAGCTCACCGGCAACCGGGACTTCATCGACGGCACGCTCCACGAGGTGATGGCCGGAAAGGTCCGGGTGCCGACCGACCGGCCGGTGGTGTTCTCGCCGTTCGGGCTCGGCGTGCTCGACCTCGCGGTCGGCCGGTACGTCTACGACGCGCTGGCCGCGCGGGGCGAACTCGCCGTCGTGGACGGCTTCTTCCACGAGCTGGACCGCTACGGCCGGGGCGCCGGGCAGTCGTAGCCGCACCTCCGACTTCCCATGGACAGCTCAACCCGCCACCTGTAGCATTCTTCTGACAGGTCGACAGATACGGGCCCGCCGTCACGGTGCGTCCCCGTCGGCCCGTCCCGGGTGGCGCGGCGAGGCCGCACCCCCGCCTCCGAGCCGGGCGCCGGATCGCTCCCCCGTCGATCCGGCGCCCCTCCGGGTGTCATGCACAGGGCGTGTCATACCATCCGCCCCCGGCCGCCCCGCCCGGCTGGTATCTCCCGGTCCGCACCGGCGTCGCGCAGACTCACCTGGACGGCTCGGAAAATCATGGGGTGCTGCTGTGGAAATCAAGCTTCTCGGTCCGCTGCTCCTGTCGCACGAGAACGTGCACTACACCATGGCGTCGAAGCGGACCAGCGTCGTGCTGACCCTGCTGGCGACCTCACCGGGGATCCCGGTCCCGTTCGACGAGATCGTGGACGAGTTATGGGGCGACCAGCCGATGGCCAATGCCCGCAACGCCCTCCAGGCGAATGTCGGCCGACTGCGCCGGCTGCTGGAATCCGTGACCGGCCGCAAGGGCGACGAAACCCTCCGCACCGCCAACGGCGGCTATCTCCTCGACGTCCCGACGGACGCGATCGACGCGCACCGTTTCCTGCGGCTCGCCGACGCGGGCGGCGATCTCGCCCGGCGCGACCCGGACCGCGCCATCGCGACCCTGGAGGAGGCACTCGGCCTGTGGCGCGGCGGCGCCCTGATGGACTCCTGCGACGGGCTGCGCTGCCGGATCCGGGCGGCGCACCTGGAGGAGCGCCGGATCAGCGCGTACGAGGACCTGACCGCCGCCAAGCTCGCCGTGGACTCGGCCCGGGTCCCGGTGTCCGAACTGCGGCAGCTCGCCGTCGAGCACTCCGAACGGGAGCGCCTGAGCGAGCTGTTGATGCTCGCGCTCTACCGCGACGGCCGGCAGGCCGAGGCGCTGGAGGTCTTCCACAGCACCCGCCGCCGGCTCGCCGACGACCTGGGACTGGAGCCCGGCCGCGCGCTGCACCACGCCTACCAGGCGATCCTCCGGCAGGCCGACCTGCTCGGCGAGCCGCGGCGGGTGCTCGACTTCGCCGGACCCGTACCGGCCTGATCCCGCTCGGCATGTGCCCGTTCCGGAAAATCCCGGAATACCGGTTTCCGATCACCGGCCGCGCCGCGCATTCCCCCCTCCCGACCCCCGTCCCGTTCCGGCCCGTTCACGCCGCTTCCGACTGTGGACGGTCAAGGATCACTCTGTTAGCGTGGCGACCGCCTTGGATTTTTCCTGGTGGCTACGCGAGGAAGTCGGAATCGCGGACGGGGGCCCAGTGGACGTTGAGTTGAGGCATGCCAAGATCGTTACCACCATCGACCGGCTGGGCAGCATTTCCAGAGCCGCCGCCCAATTGAGCCTTCCCCAATCGAGCCTCACCGCACAATTGAAGCGGATCGAAAGAGCCGTGGGCGGCGAGCTGTTCGTACGGACCAGAACCGGAACCATTCCGACCGCCTTGGGGGAAAGGCTCATCCCGATTCTGGCCGAACTCGTCCAGCACGCGGACCGGGTGATCGCCGAGGCGGCCGCGCACTTCTCGGAGGTGTTCCGGTTCGGCAACGCCGAGTGGACGCCGCCGTCGCTGCGCAGCGCGCTCAAGTCCGCGCTGCCGGTCAAGGAGGTGCAGACCGAGACGCTCAGCCCCGACGCCGCCATCGCGCAGGTGTCCCGCGGCGCCCTGCACGCCGCGATGGTGCCCGGGGTCGCGCTGGCCGCCTCGGCCGAGGCGGACGAACCCGCCCTGGCCAGTACGGTGATCGTGCGGGAGCCCGTCTGGGTGGCGCTCCCGCACGACCACCACCTGGTCGGCCAGGAGGCGGTGAGCCCGGCGCAGCTCGCCTCGCTGCGGTGGGTCCGCTACACCCGCGACCACTGGTTCCACCCGATCGAGAAGCAGCTGTTCGCCGCCGTCGGCCGGGCCGACCTGGAGGTGCTGCACTACGTCGACGGCCACCACGAGGCGATGAACTGGGTCCGGGACGTCCGGGCCGCCGCGCTGACGCCGCCCACCGGCGTCACCCGCGAGGTGCGGCTCGTCCCGGTCTCCGTCGCCGAGGGCACCGACATGCTGCTGGTGTGGCGCAGCGACTCGGTGACCGACGACATCCAGCGCAGACTGCTCACCACGCTCCGGCGCTACTACTGCGAGTACGCCCGCACGATCCCCGGGTACTGGTCGTGGGTCATCCGACACCCGGACCAGTTCGCCGAGTTGGAGTCCTTCCTGCCGCCCCGGGTGCAGTGGGGCGGGGCCGGCCGGGCGGGCCCGGAGTGGTCCGGGCCCGGGGCCGGTCACAGGGTGGCGAGCGCCTCGGCCGGCGGCGTCCGCAGGGCGGCGCCGGTGGCCGAGACACTGGCGAGGGCGGTCAGCGCCCCGACGAACCCGACGATCGAGAGGTAGATCCAGACCGGTCCGCGGGGCAGCCAGGAGCCGTCCAGCGCCATCCGGAAGGGGGCGAGCGTGGCCGCGGCGACGAAGGTGCCCAGCACCGTGCCGACGATGGTGACGAGCAGCGACTCGATGCCGGTCATCGCCAGGATCTGGCCGGGGGTGGCGCCGACCAGCCGTTGCAGGGCGAACTCCCGGCGGCGCTCGGCGGCGGCCACCACCAGGGTGTTGACCAGGGAGATCACCGCGTACGCGATGATGCTGCCGGCCAGCAGGTAGTCCACCCAGGCGCCGACCCCGTCGCCGCCCTGGCCGGCGGAGAGCGTGGTCTGGAGGTAGATCAGCGCGGTGGACAGCCCGGTGGCCAGCATCACCGGGCTGACCGCGCCCGCGATCCGGATCCGGCGGGCCCGGGCGTTGTCCATCGCCAGGTCCCCGGTCAGGCCGAACAGCGCGCGCAGCGGGCGGTGGAACACCCCGGTGAGCACCTTGGTCAGCCCGGGGCCGAGCAGGGCGATCCCGCCCGCCCAGAGCATCGCCGAGGGGCCGGCCGTACTGGCGGCGACCTCACCGTTCATCACGGTGCCGGTGACCACCGCCAGCGCGGTGCCGCCGGCCAGGCAGAGCACCGCGAAGGCCAGCCGCGGGCCGCTCAGCCAGTGGTGCTGGAGGCGGGACTCGGCGAGCGCGTCGGCGGGCCGGGAGAGCGCCGCCCGCCGGGAGGCGATGAAGGCCGCGGTCAGCGCGGCGAGCATCGAGGTGCCGCCCGCGGTGACCATCGGGATCCAGCCGGCGTGGTAGGTGATCCCCTTCGTGACCACGCCGCTGGCCGCGATCTGCTCCAGCATCCACCCGCCCGCGAGGTAGCCCGGGACGAGGGCGAGGGCGACGGCGACGAGCGCGACGACCAGGGTCTCCACCACGATCATCCGGCGGAGCTGGCCGGGCAGGGTGCCGATCGCGCGCAGCAGCGCCATCTCGCCGAGGCGCTGCTGGACCACCAGGGCCAGCGTGGAGCCGACGATGAAGACGGTGACCATCGCGGCGATCCCGCCGAACACCGCGGACATCGAGATCAGCCGGCTGGCCGCCTGCTGGGTGCCCGGCGGGACGGCCGCGAACGGGGGCACCCGGTGGCGGATGCCGGTCTCCATCAGGCCGCCGCAGGCGGTGAGGATCACCGCGCCGAAGAACAGCGCGACGGTGGAGGCGATGAAGCTCGTCCTGCGGAACCGCAGGGTCTGCAGGGCCAGGGCGAACATCAGCGGGCCGCCTCTCCGCCGCGGGCGACGGGGGTGCCATGGGCGCCGGACGTCACCGGGGTGTCCGGGCCGTCGCCCCAGGCGCCGAGCCGGGTCATCCGCTCGGCGATGGTGTCGGCCGAGGCGCCGCTCAGCTCGTCGACGATCCGCCCGTCGGCCAGGAACAGCACCCGGTCGGCGTAGGAGGCGGCGACCGGGTCGTGGGTGACCATGACGGCGGTCTGCCCGTCGTTGTGGACGGCCTGGCGCAGCAGCCGCAGGATCTCCACCGCGGTGCGGGTGTCCAGCGCGCCGGTCGGCTCGTCGCCGAAGAGCACCGCGGGCCGGGTGATCAGGGCCCGGGCGATGGCGACCCGCTGCTGCTGGCCGCCGGACAGCTCGCCGGGCCGGTGGTTGCTGCGCGAGCCGAGGCCGACCTGCTCCAGCACCCGCTCGACGCTCTCCCGGCCGGGTCGGCGCCCGGCCAGCCGCAGCGGCAGGGCCACGTTGTCGGCCACGCTCAGCGCGGGCAGCAGGTTGAAGGCCTGGAAGATGAAGCCGATCCGGTCCCGGCGGAGCCTGGTGAGCTCCTTCTCGCTGAGCCCGGCGAGTTCCATGCCGTCCAGCGAGACCGAGCCGGAGTCCGGCCGGTCCAGCCCGGCGGCGCACTGCAGCAGCGTGGTCTTGCCGGAGCCGGACGGGCCCATCACCGCGGTGAAGGTGCTGCGGCCGAAGCCCACCGACACGTCGTCGAGGGCGACGACCCGGTTGCGCTCGTTGCCGTAGCCACGGCAGACGTTCCTCAGTCGCACGGCATCGTCGATGCCGTGCACGGTGGCGGTGGTCATGGCGACTCCGTGGGTGACCAGGACGGATGGGACGGGATGGCGCCGGACGGCGCGGATGGAACGGGTGGGACGGGTGGTTCAGAGTTCGTCGACGCTTCGCAGCAGGTCCTCGACCGATGCCAACCTGGCGGTCAGCGCCCGTAGTTCACCCCGGAGCGCCTTCTGTCCGGTCAGCGTCTCCTCGGCCAGCTGCCGGTAGGCGGCCATCGCGGCGGCGTCCGCGCGGTGCCGCTGGAGGGTGAAGTACGAGACGATGCTGACGCTGATCCCGCCGATGACGATCAGTGTGATGACGATGGCGATCACGCCGCCGCTCATGAGGGTCCCTTCTGTTCCTTCGGGCGTCGCGCCTTCCTCCGGGCGGCGCCTGGTTCAGGCGTCGCTGCCTTCGGGCGTCGCGTTGCGCCCGTCGACCTGCGCCCGGTCCTCCCGGAGGGCGGCGATGACGGTGTCGACCGTGACGCGGATGTCGAACGGAGTGAGTTCGAAGAACTTCATGGCCTTGCCGTCATCGGAGAGCTCCAGCGCGCCGGCGACCAGGCCGGCGTGTTCGAGCCGCTCCAGGTGCATGTAGAGCAGCGGCCTGGACATGCCCAGCCGCCGGGCCAGCTCACTGACGTGGACCCGGCCCTGCGCCAGTTCGCCGATGATCCGCAGGCGCTGGGTGTGCCCGACGGCGGCGAGCAGGGCCAGTAGTTCCGCGCTTGTCGGCACCCCCACCCTCTTCCTCCTACCTGAAAGTTGAGACTGACAGGTGTTGGCGAGCACTGTCAAGCCGATCAACGACCGTCAGTTGCACGTCAGTTGTCCGTCAGCGCGGGCGAGAAGAATTCAGATCATCATCTGTCGCACCCACCCCCTCACCGGGAGGCGAAATGCCCAGCACCGCGGTCGTCACCACCGAACAGCGCGCCCAGATCAAGGAGATCGTCTGCGACATCCTCGAACTGGAGGCCGACGAGGTCACCGACACCAGCCGGTTCAAGGAGGACCACAACGCCGACTCGCTGGGCGCCATCGAGATCCTCTCCTCGCTGGAGCGGACCTTCTCGATCGAGATCGACCAGGCCGAGCTGATCCGGATGGTCAACCTGGACGGTGTCGTCGCCGTCGTCCAGGAGAGCCTGTCCAAGTAGCCCGCCGCAGCGCCGAGTCGACAGAACGGAGTCAGCAATGGTGGGCAGCGGAGACCGGGAACCGCGCCGGGTCGTCATCACCGGGCTGGGCGCGGTCACCAGCATCGGCACCGGGGCGGCCGAGTTCCTCGGCGGGCTCCGCAGCGGCCGCAGCGGCGTCAAGCCGATCACGTCCTTCGACACCACGGGCTACGCCCACGCGAACGGCTGCGAGATCGACGACTTCGACCCGGCCCAGTGGATCGAGCACGGGGATCCCGAAGAGCTGGGCCGGGCCAGCCAGTTCTCCGTCGCGGCGGCGAGGATGGCGGTGGCCGACGCGGGCCTCGCCCTGGAGGAGCTCCGCGCCAGGCGCGTCCTGGTCTCGGTCGGCACCACCGACGGCGAGTCGCGCGACCTCGACGCCCTGACGGAGCACCAACTCCACCACGGCCCCGAAGGGTTGCCCGCCGTGGTGGCCCGCCGTTCGGCGGCCGGCCTGCTGTCCAGCAGCGTGGTGCGCGAACTGGAGCTCACCGACGTGGAGGCCGTCACCATCGCGACCGCCTGCGCCGCGGGCAACTACGCCATCGGCTCCGGCTTCGACGCGATCCGCTCGGGCGAGGCGGACGTCGCCCTGTCCGGCGGCGCCGACGCGGTCTGCCGCAAGACCTTCACCGGCTTCTACCGGCTCGGCACCATCGCGCCGGAGCTGAGCCAGCCCTTCGACGTCGACCGCAAGGGCATCCTCACCGGCGAGGGCGCCGGCATCCTGCTGATGGAGAGCCTGGAGTCGGCACTGGCCCGCGGCGCGGGGATCTACGCCGAGGTGCTCGGGTACGGGCTCAACTGCGACGCCCACCACCCGGTCGCGCCGGACCGCGACAGCCTCGCCGCCTGCATCGAACTGGCCCACCGCAACGCCGGGGTGAAGCCGGAGGACATCGACTTCATCTCCGCGCACGGTACCGGCACCAAGGCCAACGACGTGACGGAGGCGGGCGCGATCCGGCAGGTGTTCGCCACCCCGCCGCCGACCGTCTCCATCAAGTCCATGCTCGGCCACACCATGGGCGCGGCCAGCGCCCTCGCCTCCGCCGCCTGCGCGCTGGCGATCAAGGAGGGCTTCATCCCCCCGACGATCAACCACCGGCAGACCGACCCGGAGTGCGGCCTGGACCCCGTCCCCAACCGGGCCCGCCCCGCCGAGGTGCGCATCGTGCAGAACAACGCGCTGGCCTTCGCCGGCAACAACGCGGTGCTCATCCTCGGCGCGTACCGAGCGCACCCGGACGCATGAGCGCGCCCACCCCCCGGCTGCGCAGGGCCGCCGAGGGCCCCGACCCGGTCCGGGTGCTGCTGCTGCACGGCCTGGGCGGCAAACCCTCGGTGTGGAGCCCGCTGGTCCGGCGGGCCGGGGCCGCCTTCGAGCTGTGGGACGTCGAACTGCCGTGGCGCGCCCAGTCCGAGGGCGACGGCTGGGGCGCCCGGCCCGACCCCGGCCGGTTCCTGGTCGAGCTGCTGGACGAGCGCTTCGACGCCGTCGTGGCCCACTCGTACGCGGCGAACCTGGTCGTCGAGGCGGCCGCGGCCGGCCGCACCGCGCCCCGGCCGACCGTGCTGATCAGCCCCTTCTACCGGCCCAGCCCCAAGGACTTCGACTGGTCGGTGATCTCGTACTACCTCAACGACTTCCACCGCGTCTTCGAGGAGGCGCTGGAGGTCGGCGAGACCGCGCGGTTCGCCCGGTCCCACCGCGACTGGATGGCGCGCCAACTGCGCGACCAGGTCGGGCCGTACGGCTGGATGCGGTTCTTCGAGGCCTACCTGCGCTCCCCCACGCTCGACCTCGGCGCCGTCGGCTCGCCGCTGCTCGTGCTGTCCGGGCAGCGGGACACCGCCGCCCGGCCCGAGGACGGCCGGGCCCTCGCGGCCCGGGTGCCCGGGGCGCGGTACGAACTGCTGCCGGGCTGTCGGCACTTCCCGATGGTCGAGCGGCCCGACCTGGTCACCCGGCTGGTGTGCGAGTTCCTGCGCGCCGCCGTGCCCGGGGCGCCGCACGCCGACGCCACCACCCTCTCACCCCAGGAGTTGCCATGACCAGCAGTGCCCCCGCCGCCGACCCGACCACGCGGGTGCAGCTGCGCCCCCGCTACGAGGGCTCGAACATCTGCACCTGGATCGGCTTCAAGCACGTCAACTACCTGGTCGAGGAGGCGGTCTACGACCACGCCCGGCAGCACGGGTTCCCGCCCGGGGAGCTCTTCGAGCGGTACGGCCTGGGCGTCGACCTCACCGATCTCGACACCAAGATCCTCACCGCGCTGCACATCGACGACGTGGTGACGGCCACCGTGCGCCGGCTGCCCGCCCAGGACGACGGCGGGCTGCGCCTGGGCGTGGAGCTGACCGTGGAGCGCTCCGGCGAGACCGTGAAGGCCGTCGCCGCCAAGGCCACCGTCCACCTCCGCTCCGACCCGCGCGGCCACGCCGTCGCCGAACCGCCCGCCGAGCTCGTCGGACTCACCGTCGACCGGCTGGGCGCGGGCGCGGCGCCCGTCCCGCTGGAGCCCGGCACCGACCCGCTCGAGCAGCTGACGGCGGGCCGCAACGCCTTCGGCTGGGCGTGGCGGATGCCGTACTTCTACTGCCACTTCACCGAGCGGGTCCAGATGTCCGGGTACCTGCGGCAGATGGAGGAGGTCGTCGACCTCTTCCTGGCGGACCGCGGCGTCTCCATCAAGACCCTGCTGGACGAGCAGGACTGGATCCCGGTCGTCCCGCACTCCCGGATCACCCTCCTCGACGAGGCGCTGATGGAGGAGACGCTCTACACCGTCTACACCGTCGAGAGCGTCTTCAAGCGGCTGACCTACACCGCGCGGATGGACGCCTACGTGCTGCGCGACGGCGTCCTGGTGCCGACCGCCACCGGCCGGATCACCCACGGCTGGGCGGTGATCGAGAACCGCCGCGACTGGAGCCTGGTCGACTTCGACGACCGGCTGACCGACGCCCTGACCGGCAAGGCGGGCAAGGCCCTCGGCCGGGGCCGGGCATGACGGCGACCGACAGCCGGGCCCGGGCCCGGCCGGCCGGCCCGGACCGGGCGGTGCCCGAGCCGGTGTTCTCCGCCTGGTCGGCGGTCTCGCCCTTCGGGGTCGGCGCGCAGGCCTTCGGCGCGGGGCTGCGCGCGGGCGCCGGCGCCGTCGCCGCACTGGACCGCACCGCGTACCCCGGCCCCTACGAACAGGCCGCCCTGGTACCGGACTTCAGCGCCGCCGCAGCCCTCGGCCGCAAGGGCACCAGGACCATGGACCGGGTCACCGCGCTCGCCGTGCACACCTTCGGCACCCTGCTCGACGGCTGCGGGCCCGGCCTGCTGGACCGCCCCGAACGGGTCGGCCTGGTCCTGGGCACCGGCTCGGGCAGCGTGCAGAGCATCATGGACTTCACCAAGGACTCGCTCACCGGCGACCGCCCCTACCTGGTCGACCCGGCCAGGTTCCCGAACACCGTGATGAACCGGGCCGCGGGCCAGTGCGCGATCTGGCACGGCATCAAGGGGCCCAACAGCACCATCGCGGGCGGCTGGTCGGCCGGCCTGCTCGCCCTCGGCTACGCCGCCCGGCTGTACCGCGGCGGGCACTGCGACCGGGTGCTCTGCGGCGCCGCCGAGGAGTACTCGGTCCAGCGCGCCTGGCTGGAGTGGCACAGCGCGGGCGAGGACGGCCGGACCCCGCTCGGCGAGGGCGGCGTCGCCTGGCTGCTGGAGTCCGCCGAGCAGGCGCGCGCGGCACACCGCCCGGTCCTGGCACGGCTGCTCGGCACCCGCTTCCGCGCCTACCACCGGCCCGAACAGGCCGCCGGGGCACTGACCGACTGCGTGCGCGCGGCGCTCGCCGAGGCCGGCGCGGACGGCCGGGACGTACGCCTGGCGGCCCCGCTCGGCGGACCGGACGAGGAGGCGGCGGTGCGCGCGGCCCTGCCCGCCGGGGCGGAGCCGCAGTGGCTCCGCTGCCGGCCGCTGCTCGGCGACGCCTCGGCGGCCGCGACCGGCCTCCAGCTGGCGGCGGTGCTGGCCGCGGCCGGCGAGGGACGGCTGCCCGAGGGCGGGCTGGCACTGGTGACCTGCGTCGACCGGGACGGCACGGTCGGCTGCGCGCTCCTGGGCGGCTGACCGCGGCGGCCCGGACACGGCGGGGCCCGGTCGGCAGGCCCGGCCCCGGCGGGGCCCGGTCGGCAGGCCCGGACAGCCCCGACACAGAGGAGGGACAGACCATGATGCTCACAGCGTTGACCGTGGCGGAGCCGGACGGCCGCCCGGAAACCCCCGGCGCGGCCGGCGAACCGGTGGCGCGGCACGTCCGGGGCACCGTCGTGCTGACCGCGGCCGAACCGTTCCTGCGCGGGCACTACCCCGGCCTGCCGGTGGTCCCCGGCTTCGGCCTGGTGCAGTACGTCCACGAGCTGGCGGCCGCGGCCGCCGTCCCCGGCCCCGGCCGGGCCGAGCTCACCCGGGCGCGCTTCCTGAGCCCGGTGCGGCCCGGCGACGAGATCGCCGTCGACGCCCGGATCCAGCGCGACCACGACGGGGCCCGGGTCTGCGCCCAGGTCCACGCCGACGACCGACTCGCCGCCGAGATCACCCTGTTCTACCCCCGGGAGGCCCTGTGAAGGACATCGCCGCCATCACCTCGGTCGTCCCGCACCGCCACCCCGCGCTGCTGGTCGACCGGATCGCCGAGATCGAACCGGGCCGCCGGCTCGTCGCGTACAAGGCGGTCACCCTCGCCGAGCCCGCCTACCGGGACGTGCCCGAGGACGCCGCCAACGAGGAGTACGACTACCCGCTCGGCCAGCTGCTGGAGTCCTGGGCGCAGTGCGCGGTGCTGCTGTCCTGTTGGGAGCGGCCGAACGCCAACGTGCTGGACGGGCAGGTCGTGCTGCTGGCCCGGACCCGGGACGTCCGGGTGCTCGGCCCGGTCCGCCCCGGCTCGGTCGTGGTGCACGAGGTCACCATGGTCCGCGCCCTCGGCGACTCCTTCATCACCTCCGGCCGCAGCACCGTGGACGGCCACCCGGTGCTGGAGGTCGGCCAGTTGACGCTGGCGCTGCGCCCGGCGGAACTCCTCCGGGCCCCTGGAAGCACGACCGACGGGAGGTCCTGATGTCCGCACGACGGGTCGCCCTGGTGACCGGAGGGTCCCGGGGCATCGGACGCAGCGTGGTGGCCCGGCTCGCCGCCGACGGCTACGACGTGGCGTTCTGCTACCAGTCCCGGGAGGAGGCCGCGGCGGAGACCGCGAAGGAGGCCGAGGCGGCCGGCGCCCGGGTGCTGGCCCAGCGGGTCGACGTGGCCGACCGCGCCCAGGCCGAGGCCTTCGTCAAGGCCGCCGAGCAGGAGCTGGGGCCGCTCCACGCGGTCGTCTCCTCGGCCGGCATCGTCCGGGACAACCCGCTGGTGCTGCTCACCGAGCAGGCCTGGCAGGACGTCATGCGGGTCAACCTGGACGGCACGTACCACGTCTGCCGGGCGGCGGTGTTCGCGATGATGAAGCGCCGCGCCGGCGCCCTGGTGACGATGTCCTCGGTGGCCGGCGTGTACGGCAACGCCACCCAGACCAACTACTCGGCGTCCAAGGCCGGGATCATCGGGTTCTCCAAGGCGCTGGCCAAGGAGGTCGCGCCGCGCGGCATCCGGGTCAACTCCGTGGCGCCCGGCTTCATCGAGACCGACATGACCTCCGCCCTCGCCGAGGGCGCCGACCTCACCGGACGCATCCCGCTGGGCCGCCTCGGCCGCCCCGAGGAGGTCGCCGACCTGGTCTCCTTCCTGCTCTCCGACCGCGCCTCGTACATCACCGGGCAGGTCTTCGGCGTCGACGGCGGGCTCGTGCTTTGACATCCTCCCCACCCTAATGAATGGGGATTCCTCCCACGCCTGCGGCACGGTTGCCCGTGGGTCGCAAGTCGCCGAGGTGGGTTCCCCGTTCGACGGGCCGTGCCCGGCGTGGGATTGCCACGCCGGGACCGACCGGCCCTCCAGGGGCGTTTAGCCTGTCCGCCTGCCCGGCGGCCAGGATGTTCCGAGCAGCGTTGAGGTCACGACCATGCAGCACACCGCACGCACCACAGGCCCACTCCCGTACCACCAGGGGCTTGGGACCGTCGCGGTGTCCGCACCGCGAGCAGAGCTGGGACGACGGGAACATGCGGTGCACGATGCCGACGGTACGCCCGTACCGGGCCGCCTTCTCTTCGAGCAGGCGCCGGAAGGCGGCCCATCCGGCGTCGTGAACGGACTTGGCCAGACGGCCCCGTGCGAGGCCGCGCACATTCAGGTCCTCCAGGTATACCGCTTGGTTCTCGCGGATGATCCTGGTGGTCTGCTTGTGCAGCCAGTCCCGGCGGGTGTCGGCCACCTTGGCATGCGCCCTGGCGACCTTCACCCGGGCCCTCTCCCGGTTCTTGCTGCCCTTGGCCTTACGGGACAACTCCCGTTGCGCGACCTTGAGCCTCTTCTCCGCCTTGCGCAGGAAGCGCGGGTTGTCGATCACGCCGCCGTCGGAGAGGACGGCGTAGGTGGTCAGGCCGAGGTCGATGCCGACCTCGGCCTGAACCTCGGGCAAGGGTTCTGGCTCCACGTCCACCACGAACGAGGCGTGGTAGCGGCCGGCCGGATCGAGCACGATCGTCACCGACGACGGGTCGGCCGGAAGGTTCCGGGACCACTTCACCCGCACGTCGCCGATCTTCGCCAGGTTCAGCTTCCCGTTCCCCCGGATGCGGAACCCGTTGCGGGTGAACCGCAGCGACTGCCGATTGTCCTTGCGGGACTTGAACCGGGGAAGCCCCACAGGGCAGCCGGCACGCTTGCCCGAGACGGAGTCGAAGAAGTTCTGGTAAGCCGCATCCAGGTCCCTCAGCGATTGGATCAACGGGTCCACCCCGACCGAAGCAAGCCAAGCGCGCTCCGGTGTCCCCTTCGCCGCCGTGATGACCTGCTTCTGCAGGTCGGAGCTCCTAGGGTACGGAAAGCCGCTCTTGCGGGCGTCCTTCCGTGCCGCCAAGGCGTCGTTGTACACAACCCGCGCACACCCGAACGTACGGGCCAGAGCCTCGCGCTGACCAACCGTCGGATAGATGCGATAGGAGTACCGAAGATGCACACGATCAACCTATCGAGGACCACTGACAACGACCTCCGCCCGAACCCGCGCAGCTCGCTCCGTCGTATCGCGGCTCCAAACCAAGGAGTGTCCCCCACTCCCTGGGCGGATGGACCCCTGTCTCCCCGGCTCGAAAGCCGGGGCCTTGTGGGAGACCCGAGGTGAGCGGGTCCGGCAGGGCTCCGCGGTTCTACTTCTCGCTGCGCAGCCCGTACTCCTGGCTCGCCTACCGCGAGCTGCTGGAGCGGCACCCGGACGTCGCCGGGGCGGTGGAGTGGCGGCCCTTCTTCGAGCCGGACGGCACCAGCGAGCGGCTGCTGGCCGAGCTGGGCGGCTCGTTCCCGTACACCGCGATGTCCCGCGCCAAGCACCTGTACGTCCTCCAGGACGTGCGGCGCCTCACCGCCGCGCGGGGGATCGCGTTCCGCTGGCCGGTGGACCGCGACCCGGTGTGGGAGGTCCCCCACCTGGCCTATCTGCGGGCCCTGCGCGGGGGTCTCGGCCCGCAGTTCGTCGCGGCCGCCTACCGGGCCCGCTGGGAGCAGGGCCGGGACATCTGCGACCGGACCGTCATCGCCGGGATCGGGGCCGAACTGGGCCTCGACCCGGCGGAGTTGGCGGGTGCGAGCGACGACCCGGAGCTGCGCCGGCAGGGGGCCCTGCTGCTCAAGGACATCTGCGACGACGGGGTGTTCGGCGTCCCGTTCTTCGTCCAGGGCTTCAACCGCTTCTGGGGGCTGGACCGGCTGCCGGACTTCGTCGCCCACCTGCGGGCCCGGGCCGGCGGCGACGGGGCGCTGCCGCCGCCGGCCGCCCCGGCGGTCGGGCTCGGCGCCCGGGCCGTCGACGACGGCCACGCGGGCGGCTGCGGCTGACCGGCCCGCACGCGTACGGCACGGCCCCGGCGGAGGAACACCGGGGC
>NZ_JBHVEU010000111.1:0-21756 GCF_042802075.1 Kitasatospora sp. NPDC057518 | reverse complement strand
AGAGACCGCCTCCGCACCTCCCCGGGCCCGGGCCTGATGGGTTCAGGCCCGGGCCCGGTTCAGCTCCGGGCTGGACTCATGCCCGAAGTCTCCCCGGAGCCTGGTCAGTTGACGTTGACGGCCGTCCAGGTGGCGGCGACCGCGTTGTACTCCGCGCTGCCCGACCCGTACAGGTCCGCCGCCGCGCTGAGGGTGCCCGCACGGGCGCCCGCGTAGTCGGTGGTGGAGGTGAAGTACGTGGTCAGCGCGCGGTACCAGATCTGCGCGGCCTTGTCCCGGCCGATGCCCGCGAGCGTGGAGTTGTCGTACGTCGGGCTGTTGTAGCTGAACCCGTTGATGGTCTTCGCGCCGCTGCCCTCGGACAGCAGGTAGAAGAAGTGGTTCGCCACCCCGGACGAGTAATGCACGTCCAGGTTGCCGACGTTCGCGTCCCAGTAGTCCGCCGAGCCGCCGTCCTTGCTCGGCTGGTCCATGTACCGCAGCGGCGTACCGTTGCCGTTGAGGTTGATCAGCTCGCCGATCCAGTAGTTCGGCGGGTTGGAGGGCAGGTTGGCGTACCACTCGACCATCGTGCCCATGATGTCCGAGGTGGCCTCGTTGAGGCCGCCGGACTCGCCCGCGTAGTTGAGGTTCGCGGTGGCCGCGGTCACGCCGTGGCTCATCTCGTGGCCGGCCACGTCGATCTCGGTGAGCGGAGCGGTGTTGTTGCTGCCGTCGCCGTACGACATGCAGAAGCAGCTGTCGTCCCAGAAGGCGTTGACGTAGTTGGAGCCGTAGTGCACCCGGCTCAGGGCGCCGACGCCGTCGTTGCGGATGCCGTTGCGGCCGAAGGTGCTCTTGTAGAAGTCCCAGGTGGTGGCGGCACCGAACTGGGCGTCCACGGCGGCGGATTCGCGGTTGTTGACGGTGCCGTCACCGAAGCTGTTGCTGGTGTTGGCGAACAGCGAGCCGGTGCCGTCGGTGCCGTTGTTGAGGTCGCTGGTGGACTGGCCGCCGCGACCGGCGTCCTTCAGCTGGTAGTTCGAGCCGCTCTGGGTGGTGGCCAGCGGGACCTGGCCGACGAAGATGCCATTGCCCGTGCCGGCCGCGGTCTCGATCGTCTCGTGAGTGGCGAGGACCCGGCCATCGGCCGCGTCGGTCACCAGGATCTGGCGGCTCGGGGTGCCGTCGGCGCGCTGGCCCTCGACCGTGGTGCGGTACGCCAGGCGCGGGTTGCCGTCGGTGGCCCAGACCACCAGCTCGGCCTTGCCGGCCTGGTGGACCTCGGTGAGCGGCGACTCGTCGGCGTCGGCGCGCGCCCCGATGGTGGCCTTGACCCCCGCGGTGACCTGCGTGGCGGCCTGGTCGGCGGCGATCTTCGGGGTCGTGTTCGGCAGCGCGATCCGGGCGGCGACCGCCTTGTCGACCGACTTCACCGAGCCGTCGGCCTTCTGGTGGACGACCAGGTCGCCACCGATCACCGGCAGGCCGGCGTAGGTGCGCTCGAAGCGCAGGTGGCGGGTGCCGTCCTTGTCCACCGCGGCGTCCTTGGCGACCAGCTGCTCCTTGTCGCCGAGCTTGAGCGCCTTGGCCAGCGGGCCGGCCTGACCAGCCGCCAGCTTGAGCGCGGTCGCGTGCTGCTGGGCGGCCTGGGCCTGCAGCGAGGGGGTGGGAGCGGCCTGGGCGGCGGTGCTCACCTGGATCACACCGGTCAACAGGGCCGTGGCCGAGAGTACGGCGACGGCCGCGAGCTTACGCTTCACGTACGAGTCCTTCCGGGAATCCGCGTCTGGGCGCGGTCGCACCGCGTCCCGGGGGGCCGGGTCGGCACCTGTGGGGCGGGACGGGCACTGACGTGCGGGAACCCCGTGCAGTCGAGCGGTTCGCCACCGATGGGTGGGGGTGGGGCTACCGCTGGGGGATGACCAGAAGCATGACAATCCAGCAGGTGAATTGACAGGTCTTGCTCAGCAATTGGCCAGGTCCCGCCATCGGGTAAAGAGCCTCCAATCAGCAGACGAACCCGGGCAATTCACCACATCCCGCCAAGGGCTCCGACCCGAACGACGCCCGGTCGCCTGCACCTACGGGAATCCACCCGCCGCCCGCCGCACGCCGACCCGACGAGCGGGCCCGGCCGGCCGTCGATCGACTTTTACATGTGTGTAGAAGACTCCATACGGTTCCTTGACACGCCGGTGGCGAGGTCCCGCCACCCGGACCCCCTTGAACACCGGAAGGTCGTCTGCTAATCAGCCAACCGTCACCGCCCGGACCGCAGGACCACTTCCCTGCGCGCGAGTTGGGGGACGGCGGCAGAGGGAAGCGACGGCACGGCGGCACTGGAGCCCACGGCTCCTCTTTCACGGGGTGGTGGTGGTCACCGGCAGCCTCACAGGCCGCTCGCGCACCCCGCGCCGCGAATTCTCATGCCTCGGGCGGGCCCCTACTGCAGCCGCCACTCCTGGGCGGCGTTGCCGGGGGTGCAGGAGACCATGGTGACGGCGCTGCCGGGGCCGTTGTTGGTCATGCAGGACTGGTTCTGGTAGTCGCCCAGCGTGTACGAGCCGGCCGAACTGCCGGTGCGCATCGTCCAGTTGGTGAGGAAGCTGAGGCCGTTGCTCAGCACGACCTTCCCGTCCATCGTCTGGACCAGCTGCGGGCCGCCGTTGTTGCAGGCGTTGAACAGGATCCACATGCCGGGGTTGGTCGAGCGCACCCAGCCGTACTGCGCGTGACCGCCGACGACGATCGGGTTGTCGCCGTTCAGGTTGTCGTCGCGCATCCCGATCGCGCGGCCGTCCTTCGCGCTGACGATGGTGCTCCAGCTGGTGCCGCCGCAGGACGCGGGCCGGGGCGGGCTCTGCGGGACGCTGGTGGTCCCGCCGTTGGCGCTCTGGGCCGGAGGCTGAGGGTTCTGGTTGGCGGGCGGGTTGGGCGGGTTGCCGCCGCCGGGCTGGCTCCCCTGACCGGCCGACGACGCCCCGCCGGCGGCCGCGCCCGTACCACCGGTCCGGGCGCCACCCGAACCGGCAGAGGCGCCCGAACCGCCGCTGCCGCCCTGACCACCGGTGGCCGACACCGGCGGGACCGGGACCTGCGGCTGGTTCTGGGCGGCGCCGGGAGCCGGCTGGTCGGGGCCCGGGGTGGCCGCCGGGGTGTCGGTCGGCGCCGGGGTGGTCGGCGCGGTGGTGGTCGCGGGCGCCGAGGTCGCGGTGCCCGGGGTCACGGGGGCGGTGACCACCACGGTCGGCTGGGCGCCGGGCGACTGGGCCGCGTCGGTGCCGCCGGCCCCGCGGTCGACCAGCAGGACGGTCGCCGTGCCCATCGAGATGACCACGGGGATGACGACGGGCACCAGCAGGGTGCGCCGGGACCGCCGCCGACCGGGTTCGGTCTGCGCCTGCGGCTCCACCTTCGCCACCTCGTCCGGTGCCGGGGCGCCACCCGCGGCGGGCACCACCACCGCCCCGCCCTTGACCAGCGCCACGGCCGCGCCGCCCTGGGCCGGCCCCGCTGCACCGTCCTTCGCGGGCTCCGCGGCACCGCCCTTCGCGGGCTCCGCGGTACCGCCCTCGGCCGCCGGGCCCGCACCGGGCCGGAGCGGTAGGGTCCCGCTGTCGGCCGCGCCGGCCTTCCCCGGCGTCTGCCCGCCGCCGGCGAAGCCCTCCCCCGCGAGCGCCGCCCGGACCGCCCTCGCCATCTCCGCCGCGTCCGCGTACCGCTCCTCGGGCTTCTTGGCGAGCGCCCGGGCGACCAGTGCCCGTACCGGCGCCGGAAAGGTGTCCGGCAGTTCCGGCACCGGCTGGTTGACGTGCTTGAGCGCGATCTGGAGCGGCCCGTCACCGGAGTACGGCGGCTCGCCGACCAGCAGTTCGTAGCAGACCACGCCGATCGAGTACAGGTCGGTGGCCGGTCCGAGGTTCACGCCCTCGGCCTGCTCCGGGGACATGTAGAGCGCGGTGCCGATGATCGCGAACGGGGCGGTGAGCTTGGTGCTGGCGAGCGCCCGGGCGATGCCGAAGTCGGTGATGGCCACCCGGCCGTCCGAACGCACCATCAGGTTGGACGGCTTGATGTCCCGGTGGACGATCTCCCGCTGGTGCGCGGCGTGCAGCGCGTCCAGGGCTCCGGCCACCAGGTCGAGGGTGCGCTCGACGCCCATCGGTCCGGTGTCCTTGAGCACCCGGTCCAGCGGACGGCCGTCGATCAGCTCCATGACGATGTAGGCGCAGCGCTCCTCGCCGTCCCCGCCGCTCTCGCCGTAGTCGTGGACGCCCACCACACCGGGGTGGTCGACCGCGGCGACCAGCTGGGCCTCGCGGCGGAAGCGCTGGGCGGAGGTGTCGTCCTCCAGCAGCTCCGAGCGCAGGATCTTGACCGCGACCCTGCGCGCCAGCACGGTGTCCTCGGCCTTCCAGACCGAGCCCATGGCGCCGCCGCCGATCTTCTCGACCAGCTCGTACCGCCCGCCGAGCACGGTGCCCGCGCCGCTCATACCCCTGCTCCCCCGTGTCATGACCCCACCCCCGCGGGTCGTCGGCACACAGTGTGCCAGAGGGTGTCGTGGACTCAGTCGTGCAGGTCCGAAAAGGAATTGGGCGCGAGTTGTCAGTCCTTGAGGAAATATCGAGCATGGTCCGCGACTTCCCGGACGGCCGAGACGACCGCCTGGGGCCGGTCGGCCTGGATGGCGTGACCGGCGCCGAGCACCGTGCCGTGCGTCCCCCGGACGGCGCTCCTGGCGACGCCCGCCTGGAGGGCGGTCCAGCGGACGCGCATCGCCCTGGGCAGCCCCCGGGTCGCGCTCAGGACGGCCAGCGGCGCCTCGGTCGGCGGAGCCCCGGCGCGGCGACGACGGAGCTCGGGGACGGCGGCGGCGGTCAGCCCCAGTTCGGCGAGGAGGGCACGCCGCTGGTGCCGGTGCGCGATCACGGCCGCCTCGGCCCGGGCGAGCGGCTCCTCCGGTTCGGGCGAGGTCGGCGACAGCGCCGTCCGGTACAGCCAGAGCCGGTACAGCCAGAGCCGGTTCAGCACGGCCTCGGCGACCTGGATGGACCGCGGCTGGAACTCCTCGTGCGCCGGGTCCACGAGCACCTGCCCGGCCACCAGCTCCGGCCGCTGCCAGGCGAGGAGTTGGGCCAGCTGGCCGCCCCAGCTGTGCCCGACCAGGAGGGCCGGGCCCGCGTCCAGGTGCCGCACGAGGGCGGCCAGGTCGGCGAGCTGGCCGTTCAGCCTCGGGGCGGTGGACCGCTCGGGCTCGCTGGCCCCCAGCCCGGCCCGGTCGTACGCCACGACCCTCCCGTACCGGGCGAGTTCGGGCAGGACGGCCGACCAGGTGAGCGCCGACGTCCCGGCGCCCGCGATCAGGACCACCGGCACGGCGCCGCCCCGGCCGGCCTCCACCCAGCGCAACGCCCGTCCGTCCCGGTCCAGTTCGCCGGTGCGCACGCCGCCGGGCAGGTGCTCGCCGAGCGCCCGGGCGACGGCCTCCTGGACGCTCCGCGGACCCGGCCCGGCGGGCTTTCCCCGCGTGCCCTGACTGGTGTTCATGTGCCGTCCCCCTGGATCCCTCGTTCGGCCCCGTTCCCCCGGGCCTGGTTCCGACCGGCCTGCGAGCGGCCTCGGGCAGTCCTCAGACCTGTCCGGTACCGGTCTCAGGTAATCATCAGACCGGCCCCGGACAGTTCTCCGACGGCCCCTCAGGCAGGCAGGGCCCGCTTCAGCAGCCCGAGCAGCGCCTCCCAGTGCCGCTCGGCCGCCACCGCGTCGTAGCGGTTGGTGTCGGCCTGGGTGTAGCCGTGCGGGGCGCCGGCGTAGACCTCCGCCCGGTACCGGACACCGGCGGCGGTGAGGGCCGCGGCGAGCCGGTCGATCTGCTCGGGCGGCAGCGACGGGTCCTCGTCCGCGTGGCCGAAGTACAGCTCCGCGGTGATCCGGTCGGCGCCCAGGTGCGGGCTGTCCGGGCTGTCGGTGGCGAGCCTGCCGCCGTGGAACCCGGCCGCGACGGCGATCCGGTCCGGGTGGCTGGCGGCCGCGCGCAGCGCCAGCATGGCCCCGAAGCAGTAGCCGGTCAGGCCGACCTGGCCGTCCTGGACCAGCGGGGACTCGGCGAGCCAGCGCAGGTACGCGTCCGCGTCGCGGGAGTTCGCGTCCGGGGTGAGCGTTTCGATCAGCGGGAAGATCCGGCCGAAGAGTTCGTCGGCCTGCTCCAGGTCGATGCGCTCCGGCAGGTCGAAGACCGGCGCGCGGCCGGCGCGGTAGAAGAGGTTGGGGGCGAGTACGGCGTACCCGGCCGCGGCCAGCCGGTCGGCCATGCCCTCCACGTGCGGCCGGAGGCCGAAGGCGTCCGTGAAGAGGATGACGCCCGGGTGGGCCCGGCCGTCGTCGGGGTGGGCGAGGTAGGCGTCGGCGGTGCCGTCCGCCGTCGGGATGTCCACGAGGGTTCCGCGCACGAGCATGGTGAGGGTGCTCCTTCCGATTCGTCCGGCAGCGTATCCGGTGGACCCGCCGCCCGCCCGTGCGCTTTGCGCCACAGTGCGGCCGCGTCGAACCCGCGTCGAACCCGCGACGTACCCGCGGCGCGCCCACGTGTGCGCCCGGGGGAACGCCGTGGCCCCGTGCGCGCGTTGAGCGGGCATGGGGTGGATCGTGGGTGTGGCGGCGACGGTCGCGGCGGTGCTGGGGCTGGTGCTGCTGGCGGTGTGGCAGGTCCAGGACGAGTCCTCGTCGCGGCCGCGGCGGCGCGGGCCCGGGGTGGGGACGGGTGCCGGCGGGCTGGAGGAGCTGCACGCGCTGTTCAGCCCGGGCAAGCAGGTGCAGGTCGAGCAGAAGCGGGAGCAGCTCGTGCTCCGGGACGACGAACAGGCCGGGGCGCCGCCGCACTTCGGCGTGGACCTGGACCGGGGCGTGGCGGTGCTGCCCGGCGGGGCCGGAGGACGTGCGCCCGGCCCCGCGGAGCGCGAGGGGATCGGAACGGGTACGGCCGGCCGGGCGCCCCGGGAGCCTGAGGCTCAGGCCCCCCAGGTGCGGGAGCAGAGCACCAGCCGGTAGCCGTCCGGGTCGGCTATCGTCACGCCGTGCTCGTCCCAGTACGGGTTGTGGGACGCGACCCGGGTGCCGCCGGCCTCCTCCAGCCGGGCGACCAGTGCCTCGTCCACCGGGGCGCCGAGGTAGACGACGAACAGGTCGTCCACCGTCGGGGTGGGCTCCAGCGGCCACTCCGGGTCGTGCGTCAGCTCGAAGTGCCAACTGCCGCCGGGCGGACCGACCATCAGCAGGTCGTGCTCGCCGGACACCCGCTCGGTGCTGCGCCACTGCACGGCGAGGCCGAGGGCGTCGACGTAGAAGCGCTCGGCCGCCGCGATGTCGCGCGAGGGGCGGGCGATCCGGACCCGCGTGGTGGAATCGATCATGTCGGCGACCATAGCCGATGCCACTGACAGCGAACCAGGCTGTGCGGCCCGGCTGTGGACGGACCGTCAGAGCCGCCGCAGTCGCTCCTCGTCGGAGGTCCGCGGGCAGGTCAGACAGGCGGTGGCCGCGGGCCCGACCGCGTAGTAGAGGCAGCAGGCGAGCCGGGTGCGGGTGTGGTGGGCGCACCCGTCGGGGGTGTGCAGGCGGCGGAAGTCGGCGCCGCCGGGGAGCGGCAGGGTGCCGCCGGGCAGGACGGCCTCGGCGGCGGCGACGGCGGCGTCCTCCTCGGCGACCGCGACGGCGGCGCCCTCCCCTGCGGCGGCGACGGCGACACCCTCCTCGCCGAGCATCCGCCCCAGGTACCAGAGGGCGGAGGCCAGATCGTCCGTCACCATGCCCCAGAGCGCCCGGTCGCGGCGCCGGGTGGGACCGGCGAAGGCGGCGAGCACCGGCCCGAGGTGCGCGACCACGGCGGCCCGCAGCTCGGCGCGCAGCTCGTCGTCGCCGGGGAGGGTGACGTACCCGCGCGGGCGCAGGGCGAGCGCGCCGGTGGGGGCGTGCAGCCAGAGGTCGGCCGGGTCGACGACGGGGACCCGGCGGGCGAGGTGCCAGGGGCCGGCGATCAGCAGGCAGGCCGACCAGACGTAGTGGTGGAGCAACCGGGAGGCGGTGACGTGCGGGCGCGGAGCGCGGCCGTGCTCGTCGGCGATGCGGGTCTCCGCGCCCGCCAGGACGGCGGCCAGCGCCCGTTCGTCGGTGGCGAGTTCGGCTCCGGAGTGCCAGCCGTCGGCGGCGCCCGGGGCGGGCTCGGCGGCGTCGAGCAGGCGCAGCTCCAGCACCGGGCAGAGCTCCCGCAGCCGCCGGTAGTCGGCGACCAGCGCGGAGGACGCGCAGGGTGCTACGGGCAGGGGTGTTCCGGGAACCATGGGCACTCCCGAGATCGATTCCGCATGATCGATTAAGGTGAGGCTCACCTTACAACGCATCACCGCACCCGATGACCATGCCCAACTCCACCGGTCGGCTCACCGGTCCCGCCAGCCGAAGTGGCCCGAAGGCCGCGGGCGTGGACGCGCCGAAGTGGCCGTCGACGGCCGGGGGCGAACAGCTGACAGATTTCGAAATCTGTCAGCTGTTATCTGTCAGCCATCAACCGTAGGCCGTCAGCCGTTCCACCGCCCCGGACCGCCGCCGCCCCCTTCCTCCGCTCGTGGGAGAGTGGTAGGCAGCGAAGGGAGCGCGAACGTGCTGATGGACAAGGTGGCGGAGATACTCGCCGAGGCGTCGGCCGAGGTGGTGGAGCCGCGCTTCCGGGCGCTGGCCGCCGGCGAGGTGATGGAGAAGGCCCCCGGCGAGATCGTCACGGTCGCCGACCGCGAGGCCGAGGCGATCATCGCCCGTCGACTGCACGAGCTGCTGCCCGTCCCCGTGGTCGGCGAGGAGGCGGTCTCCGCCGACCCGTCGCTCGCCCTGGCCCTCCACGACGAGCCGGCCGCCTGGCTGGTCGACCCGGTGGACGGCACCGCCAACTTCGTCGCCGGCAGACCCGAGTACGCCGTCATGTGCTCCCTGGTCCGCTCCGGCCGGACCGTCGCCTCCTGGATCTGGCAGCCCGCCACCGCCACCGCCTACTGCGCCGAGCTGGGCTCCGGCGCCTGGCGCGACGGCGTGCGCCTGACCCGGCCCCCGGCACCGAAGGACGTCGCGAAGCTGCGCGGCTCGGTGAAGAGCCGCTACCTCGACGCCGCGCACCGCCGCCGGCTCCAGGACAACATCGCGGCCTTCGGCGAGATCTCCCCCGGTCGGCACGCCGCCGGGATCGAGTACCCGGACGTCGTCGACGGCCGCTTCGACTTCCTCCTCTACTGGCGCACCCTCCCCTGGGACCACGCCCCGGGTTCCCTCCTGGTCACCGAGGCCGGCGGCGTCTCCGCCCGCCCGGACGGCACCCCGTACCGCCCGGAGGCCCCCGGCTGCGAGGACGGCCTCCTGGTCGCCGCCGACCCCGAGACCTGGGAGCTCACCCGGTCGATCCTCCTCGCCGGCTGACGCCGGGGCCCGCCCGCCCGGAGCCCCCGCGGAACCTCCGTCGGCCCTACCCGGCCCGCTCGCCCGCGACCTTGCGGCCGGCGCCCACCACCTCCCGCACCAGCGCGCCGACCTCCCCCACCGTGGTGTGGGGGTTCAGCAGCGTGAGCTTCAACCGGACCCGGCCCGGACCGTCGCCCGGGAGTTCGGTGCGGCCGACCACCGCCCGGCCGGTGCGCAGCAGCAGGCGCCGCAGCCGGCCGTTCACCTCGTCCAGCACGGCCTCGTCCGTCACACCGGGCGGCCGGTAGCGGAAGAGGACGGCGGTGAGCACCGGCTCGGCGTAGAGCTCGAGCGCCGGGTCCGCGCGCACGGCGTCGGCCGCGGCGAGCGCCAGGTCGTGGCAGGAGTCGACCAGCCGGCCGAGTCCGTCCCGGCCGAGGGTGCGCAGGGTGACGGCGAGCTTGAAGGCGTCGGCCCGGCGGGTGGTGCGCAGCGAGCGGCCGAGCAGGCTGGGGTAGCCGGCCTGCTCGTCGTCGACCGGGTTGAGGTACTCGGCGCGGCGGGCGAGCGAGACGTAGGTCTCGGCGCGGCGCACCAGGAAGACCCCGGCCGCGGCCGGCTGCCAACCGAGCTTGTGCCAGTCGAGGGAGACCGAGTCGGCGCGGGCGATGCCGTCGAGCAGCGGGGCGAGCCGGTCGGAGAGCAGCGCCCCGCCGCCGTACGCGGCGTCCACGTGCAGCCAGGCGCCGTAGCGGCCGGCGAGGTCGGCGGCGGCGGAGAGCGGGTCGACGGCTCCGGTGTCGGTGGTGCCCGCGGTGGCGACCACGGCGATCGGGGTCCGTCCGGCCCAGCTGGCCTCGGCCATCGCCCGTTCCAGTTCCTCCTCCCGCATCCGCAGCCCACGGTCGACCGCGACGGGGATGACAGCCCGCTCGCCGAGGCCGAGCAGGGCGGCGGCGCGCTGGACGGAGAAGTGCGCGGCCTCGGAGGCGAGGATGCAGGGCCGGACGCCGGCCGGGATGCCGTCCAGCTCCACGATGCCGTCGAGCTTCTGGTCGCGCGCCAGCATGAGCCCCATGAGGTTGGACTCGGTGCCGCCGGAGGTGAGGACGCCGGCGGCGCGCTGCGGGTCGTAGCCGACGAGCCCGGCGATCTCGGCGAGCAGCGTGCTCTCCAGGGCGGTGGCGGCGGGGGCCTGGTCCCAGGAGTCCTGGGAGGGGTTGAGGGCGCTGACCGCGAGGTCCGCCGCGGCGGCGACGGCCAGCGGCGGGCAGTGCAGGTGCGCGGCGCAGGCCGGGTCGGCGGGGTCGGCGGCGCCGTAGGCGAGCAGTTGGGTGAGCCGGGCGAGCGCGCCGGGTCCGTCGTCGGTGGCCAGGGCCTCGTCGACGAGTGCGGCGATCTCGGCCGGGCTGCCCGCCGGCACCGGTCCGGAGCGCATGGCGGCGCCCGTCTCCAGGGAGTCGAGGACGGTGGCCAGCAGCGGTCCGAGCGCGCCAGGACCGGCCGCGCCGCCCGCCAGGGCGTCGGTGGCGGCGCCGTCCCGAGGGAGCCCGACGGGGCCGGATCCGGGCCCGCTCACCGGGTCCCCCGCACCGTCGGCGCGCCCGCCGAACCATTCGCCGAACCGCCCGTCGGCCCACCCGTGGACGCCGCCGCGATCGCCTCCGCCAGCCGCTCCAGCACCGCCGCCACCTGCTCGTCGGTGATGGTGAGCGGCGGGAGCAGTCGCAGCACCGCGTCGTGGCGCCCGCCGAGCTCGACGATCAGCCCCCGCGCCAGGCACGCCTCCCGGACCCGCACCGCGAGCGCCGGGTCGGCCGGCCGGGCGCCGCACGCGTCGGGCTCGGCCGCCGGGTCGACCAGTTCGACCCCGAGCATCAGCCCCCGGCCGCGCACGTCGCCGATCACCGGCAGTTCGGCCGCGAGTTCGCGCAGCCGGGCCGCCATCCGCTCGCCGACGACGGCGGCCCGCTCGACCAGCCCGTTCGCCGCGACGTGGCGCAGCGTCGCGGCCCCGGCGGCCATGGCGAGGGTGTTGCCGCGGAAGGTGCCGGTGTGGGCGCCGGGCCGCCAGCCGTCGTAGTCCTCGCGGTAGACGACAACGGCGAGCGGCAGGCTGCCGCCGATGGCCTTGGAGAGGACCATCGCGTCCGGGACGATGCCGCTGTGCTCGATCGCCCACATCGCGCCGGTGCGGCCGACTCCGGTCTGCACCTCGTCGACGATCAGCGGGATGCCGCGCTCGGCGGTGATCCGGCGCATCGCGCGCAGCCAGCCGTCGGGAGCGGGGACGACCCCGCCCTCGCCCTGGACGGCTTCCAGGATCATCGCGGCGGGCGCGACCACACCGCCCGAGGGGTCGTCCAGCAGCCGCTCCACGTAGGTCGCGGCGAGGTCCGCGCCCGCCTCGCCGCCGACCCCGAACGGGCAGCGGTAGCCGTACGGGTAGGGCAGCCGGGCGACCTCGCCGCCGCTCGGCAGCGGCTCCTTGACCGCGACGTTGCCGGTGAGCGCGAGGGCGCCGGCGGTCATGCCGTGGTAGGCGCCGGTGAAGGCGAGCGCGCCGGAGCGGCCGGTGGCGGTCTGCATCAGCTTGAGCGCGGCCTCGACGGCGTCCGTCCCGGCCGGTCCGCAGAAGTGCACCCGCGCGCGGGCGGCGAACTCCGCGGGCAGGCTCTCGAAGAGCGCGCTGGTGAAGTCGTCCTTCTCGGCGGTGGCGAGGTCGAGCAGGTGCAGCGGGGCGCCGCTGTCGAGGGTGCGGCGGATCGCCTCCAGCACCACCGGGTGGTTGTGGCCGAGGGCGAGCGTGCCGGCGCCGGAGAGGCAGTCCAGGTAGCGCCGCCCGTCGGCGCCCTCGACGGTCATGCCGTGGGCGCGGACCGGGACGATCGGGAAGGAGCGGGCGTAGGTTCTGGCTGCGGACTCGCGGACGCGCTGACGGCGCAGGATGGCTTCACCGGCGGCCGGGGCTCCGGAGGCGGCCTGGACGGGTACGGCAGCGAGCGACACGAGAAACCCCCAGGGGAAGTTAGGTAAGCCTAACTTTACTGCCCTTGACCTGGCTGAATGCCCTCGGGGTCCCAGAACCACCCGAGTGAGTGAACCTCCCCCGGTTCCTCCAACGAGCGCCGCGCGGAAAGGTCACGGCCCGGCCCACACCGGCCGAACCCGACGGCCGGGCCCCGCCCCGCAGGTCCGGTGCCTCAGGCCCGGCTCCTCGGGCCCCGCCCCTCAGGCCCGGTGCCGCCACCGGTAGCAGAGCTCCGGCCGCCCGACGCTCCCGTACTGCGGCTCCCGCACCACGCACCCGGTCTCCACCAGGTGCTCCAGGTAGCGCCGCGCGGTGATCCGGGAGACCCCGGCCGCCGCGCCCGCGGCCGCCGCCGACAACCCGGTGGCCGCCTCGCGCAGGACCGAGGCGACGGTGTCCAGGGTGGGCGCGCTCAGCCCCTTGGGCAGGGTGCTGCGCTCCGGCGTGCGGAGCAGGGCGAACGCCTGGTCGACCTCCTCCTGCCCGGTCGCCTCCCCGCTGCGCCCGAGGCTGTCGCGGTAGCGGGCGTAGCGCTCCAGCCGGTCGTGCAGGGCGGCCGCGCTGAACGGCTTCAGCAGGTACTGCACGACGCCCGCGGAGACCGCCTGCCGGACCATCGCGAGGTCGCGGGCCGAGGTCACCGCGATGACGTCGGTGCTGTGGCCGGCCGCGCGCAGCGTACGGCAGAGCTGGAGCCCGTGGCCGTCCGGCAGGTAGAGGTCGAGCAGGGTGAGGTCGACGGGCGTCCCGGCGGCGCGGGCCCGGTCCAGGAAGCGCAGCGCGTCGGCGCAGCTGTGGACCGTCCCGGCAGCGTGGAAGCCGGGCTCCCGCCGGACGTAGAGGGTGTGCGCGGCGGCGGCCACCGGGTCGTCCTCGACCACCAGGACGGAGATCCCCGCCCCGGCGGCGGCTGTGTGAGCGGTGCCGTTCACGCCAGGGCCCCTTCCCGCTCCCGACCGCTCGACCCACCGGGCCGGTCGGCGGGCTCCCCCGGCTCGCCACCGGGCCCTCCCGGCCCGCCCGGCCGTCCGGCCAGCGGCAGCCGCACCGTGAGCACCGCGCCGCGCTCCCGTCCGACCTCGACGGTGCCGCCGTTGCGCCGGGCGGTCTGGGCGACCAGCGCCAGCCCGAGCCCGTGCCCGTGCCCGTCCTGCTTGGTGCTCCAGCCTCGCCGGAAAACGTCCTCGACCGCGCCCGGGTCGATCCCCGCGCCGGTGTCGGCGACCCGCAGCAGTAGGCAGTCGCCGGGCACCCCGGCGCCGTTACCCCCATCCCCGCCGGTGCAGTCCCGACCGCCGGCGATCCGCGCCGTGACGGTGACCTCCGGCGGGACGGGACTCTCGGCCGCGCCGGCGATGGCGGCGTCCACGGCGTTGTCGATCAGGTTGCCGAGGACGGTGATCAGGTCCCGCGCGGAGAGGCCGGGCGGCAGCACCCCGTCGTCGATCCGGCTGTCCTCGGTGAGCGTCAACTCCACGCCCCGTTCGGCGGCTTGGGCGGCCTTGCCGAGCAGCAGCGCGGCCAGCACCGGCTCGCCCACCGCCGCGACCACCCGGTCGGTGAGCTGCTGGGCGAGTTCGAGCTCTGCGGTGGCGAACTCCACCGCCTGTTCGTGGCGGCCGAGTTCGATCAGCGAGACCACCGCGTGCAACCGGTTGGCGGCTTCGTGCGCCTGCGCGCCGAGCGCCTCGGTGAAGCACCGCACCGAGTCCAACTCCCCGCTGAGCGCCTGGAGTTCGGTGTGGTCCCGGAGGGTCACCACCCGGCCGAGGCCGGGGCCGGCGCCGATGGTGGAGGTGTTCAGCACCACGACGCGCTCGGCGGTCAGGTGCACCTCGTCCCGGACGGGCTCCTCCCCCAGCACGGCCGCCACCAGCGCCTCCGGCAGGCCCAGTTCCACCACCGGTCGACCGTCCAGGTCGCCGGTCAGACCGAGCAGTTCACGGGCGGCGTCGTTGCACAGCACCACCCTGTGCGAGCGGTCCAGCAGGACCAGTCCCTCGCGCACCGCGTGCAGGGTCGCCTGGTGGTACTCGTAGAGGTGGCTCAGCTGGTCCGGCCCCATCCCGTGGGTGTGCCGCCGCAGCCGGGAGTTGGCGAGGTAGGTGCCGACGCCACCGACCGCGAGCGCGGCGACCGCCACCCCGACCAGGGCGAGCAGCGGACCGCTCAGCTGCGCGGAGATCGACTCCACCGTGAGGCCCGCGCTGACCAGCGCGACCACCCGGTGCCGCTCGTCCCACACCGGGGCGACCACCCGCACGGACGGGCCAAGCGTGCCGGTGTACGTCTCACTGCGGGTCTGCCCGGCGAGCGCCCAGTCGATGTGCCCGAGGTAGGTCCGGCCGATCTGCTCGGGCAGCGGGTGGGTCCAGCGCACGCCGTCGGTGTCCATGACGGTGATGAAGGAGACCCCGGTGTCGGCCCGCACCTGCTCGACGTACGGCTGGAGCGCCGCGGTCGGGTCGGGGGCGCCGACGGCGGCCCGGACGGACGGCGAGTCGGCGACGGCGTGCGCGACCGCGGTGACCTGGCGACGGGCGGCGTCCTCGGCGCGGTCGGCGGTGAAGAGGTACGCGAGCACCGCGCCACCGGCGACCACGGCGGCGACGATCACCACCTGGACGACGAACAGCTGCCCGGCCAGGCTGCGGACCAGCCGCCGGGGACCGCGGCCCGTCGGCCGGTGCGAACGGCGGCGCGGGGCGGTGGGGGCGGTGCGCTCGGACATGCCTGCCAGTGTGCACCACGCCCCCGGGCGCCCCCGAGGGCCGTCCGGCCCGCACCGTTCGCGGCCCGCACCGTTCGCGGCCCGCACCGTTCGCGGGCCGGGCCTCCGGGCCGGACAGCCGGGCCGCCCGCGCCGTTCATGAACTCTATGAACGCAAACGTGACCTCCGTCACCTCGGAGCCCATAGTCAGAGCGGCCCATCCCCCCGGGGCCACCAGGACTGCACGGCAAGGGAGCCGCAGATGTCGATCACTGGAGCCGCCGCGGCGGCGGGACCCAGACGCAAGGACCGGACCCACTACCTCTACATCGCCGTGATCGCCGCGGTGGTCGCGGGTGTGGTGGTCGGCCTGGCCGCCCCCGGTTTCGCCGTGGAGCTGAAGCCGATCGGCACGGGCTTCGTCAACCTGATCAAGATGATGATCAGCCCGGTGATCTTCTGCACCATCGTCCTGGGCATCGGCTCGGTGACCAAGGCCGCGAAGGTCGGCAAGGTCGGCGGCCTCGCCCTCGGCTACTTCCTCGCCATGTCGACCGTCGCACTGGCCATCGGCATGGTCGTCGGCAACCTGCTGGAGCCCGGCGGCGGCCTGCACCTGACCGCCGCGCTCGCCAAGTCCGGCCACGCCCAGGCGGCCGCCGGCGGCGCCCAGTCGACCGCCGACTTCCTGCTCGGGATGATCCCCGAGACGCTGTTCTCCGCCCTGACCCAGGGCAAGGTGCTCCAGACCCTGCTGGTCGCCCTGCTCACCGGCTTCGCCCTCCAGGCGATGGGCCCGGCCGGCGCGCCGGTGCTGCGCGGGATCGAGCACGTGCAGCGGCTGGTCTTCCGGGTCATGTCGATGATCATGTGGGTCGCGCCGGTCGGCGCCTTCGGTGCGATGGCCGCCGTGGTCGGCGCCACCGGCACCGCCGCGCTGAAGAGCCTGGCCGTCATCATGATCGGCTTCTACGTCACCTGCGTGCTCTTCGTCGTCGTGGTGCTGGGCACGCTGCTGCGCCTGGTCGCCGGGGTCAACGTGTTCGCGCTGCTGAAGTACCTCGGCCGCGAGTTCCTGCTGATCCTCTCCACCTCCTCCTCCGAGAGCGCGCTGCCCCGCCTGATCGCCAAGATGGAGCACCTGGGCGTCAGCCGCCCGGTCGTCGGCATCACCGTGCCGACCGGCTACAGCTTCAACCTCGACGGCACCGCCATCTACCTGACCATGTCGTCGATCTTCATCTCCGAGGCGATGGACAAGCCGATGTCGCTCGGCGAACAGCTCTCGCTGCTGGTCTTCATGGTGATCGCGAGCAAGGGCGCGGCCGGGGTCACCGGCGCCGGCCTGGCCACCCTCGCGGGCGGGCTCCAGTCGCACAAGCCCGCGCTGGTGGACGGGGTCGGCCTGATCGTCGGCATCGACCGCTTCATGTCGGAGGCCCGCGCGCTCACCAACTTCGCGGGCAACGCCGTCGCGACCGTGCTGATCGGGCACTGGACCGGCGAGATCGACACCGAGCGCGCCCGGCGGGTGCTGGCCGGCGAGCTGCCGTTCGACGAGCTGACGCTGGTCGACTCGCACGCTGCGGCCTCCGGTCCCGCCGCCGCGTCGGACGGCTCCACGGCCGACGCCCCCGAGACCGCCCCCGAGGCTGTCCCCACCCGGGGCACCGCCACCCAGGGCGCGGCCACCGCCGGGGTCTGACCCCGGCAGCGACCCCCGCACTCCCCCGGTCCGGCGCCCCCACCAACCCCCGGAAACGGCGCCGGACCGGGGGTCCTCGTTTTCCCGTCCGGCCGACGTTCCCGGTCGGGCCCGGACAGGTCCCCGGCCCGCTCGTCACAGGTCCTGCGAGCCGCTGACCACCCAGGACACCCCGCCGGCCGGGTCCTCCAGCACGACGTGCAGATGGTGCAGCCCGGCCGACGGCTCCTGCCAGGTGAAACAGCGCATCCGGTCCACCAGCGCGTTCACCTCGCCCCGGTCCACCCCGCCTACCCCGTCCGGACCGTCCGGACCGTCCAGGCTGTCCAGGCCCGCCCCGGCCATCGCGGCCAGCGCCCGCCACAGCCCCAGCCTCCCGTGCGCGCAGCCCTGCGCCCGCTCCAGGGCGGCGGACCGCACCAGCGCCGGGTAGACGAGCGCGAACGGCAGGTACCCGCCGACCACCCGCCGGTCGCGGGCCAGCAGGGCGGCCGCCGCCGGGGCCTGGCCGCGAACGCAGGCCGTCTCCGCCCACGGCGCGAGCGCGCCCAGCCCCTCCAGGGCCCGGGTGACCGGCGGCCCGTCCGGCCGTCCGGCCGACCGCGCCACCGGGGGCAGCTCCACCTCGCCCAGGCCCTCCCGGCTGGCCGGCAGGGTCAGCAGCGCACTGCGCGCGCCCCCGCCGGGCAGGTACTCGCGTACCCGGGCCGCCTCGTCCCAGCCCGCCGCCTCCCACGGCTCCAGGCGCAGCGGCACGCCCTCCGGGTCGGACTCGGCCCCGTACGAGAGGTCCTCGCCGAGCAGCGCCCGGGTGTGCGCGACCAGCCGTCGCACCGGGACCGGACCGAGCAGCGGGGCCAGCCGCAGCCAGGAGTGCCGGGTCGCCAGCACCTCCCAGAGCGGGCCGGCGTCGTGGTCGGCCACTCCGGCGGACGTCCCCGCGCCGCCGTCCCGGTCGAACAGGCGGACGGCCAGCTCGGGCGGCGCCGCATAGGCGATCAGGTGGCCGAGCGGCGCGGTCAGCACGGCCGCGGCCTCCTCGCCCGCCTCCGCCACGGCGGCCGCGCGGCCCTGCCGGTAAGCGGCGAGCAGCTCGGGCCAGCGGCCGTCCTCGGCCAGTGCGCGCAGGCGGCCGTGCTGGTGGATGATCACGATTCGCAGGGTACGGGCCGGGGCGGCGCATCAGCTGACTTGCCGTCAGCTCGGTGCGTCGGGGCGGCGCTCGTACGCCCGCCGCCCCGCGCACCGCCACACCCTCAGCTCCGCTCGTGCTCCCGCTCGCGCTCCTGTTCGCACCCCTGCTCCTGCTCCCGTTCGCCCCCCGCCTCCCGCTCGCGTTCGCGCTCCCGCTGGAGGACGGCGCGCAGTCGGCCGTGGGCTCGGCGCCGGGTGACGGCCAGCGTGCTGCGGTGCAGCCCGAGCAGTTCGGCGGCCTCGTCGACGCTGTAGCCGTCGAGGTCCACCAGCGCCACCGCGCGGGCCTGCTTGACGGTCAGGAAGCCCAGCAGGCGGACCACCTCCCAGCGCGCCTGCAACTCGGCCATCCCGCCGGACCTGGGGTCGAACTCCCCCCGGTCCCGCTCGACGGCGTCGCCCACCTCCGGCACCTCGGGCATCGACACCCGCCGGCGCTCCCGGCGCCACTGGTCGCGCAGGATGTTCACCATCGTGGTGAACGCGTAGGCGTACGGCTGCGGATGACCGAGGAAGCGCTCCGGCCGGCGGGCGATCCGCAGGTACGCCTCGTGGACGACGTCCCCGGCGCCGACCGGACCGCCGGCGAGGGAGGCCGCCGCCTGCTGGAGTCTGGGCAGGAGATCCGTGAACACCCGGTTGAATTCGACCGATTGACCGCCACTCCCACTCGGACCGAAGCCCTCTTCCCGTCCGCCGCCCGCATTTCGACCGCTGCAATCCACCATGCCGCTCTCCCCGGAAATCGGCACCCCGAGCACCCGGTCCGCCCTGACCACAGGGGTCTTGAGCCGACCGAATGACTTGTGACACAGGTCACATCATAGTTCGTCGTCTCACTGTGCGCAGTCATTCGTGTGCACCATGTCACCAACCGCACAGGAAGCGGGACTTCACCTCCGCGCGGACACCCCGGCGACCGGGGACGGCTCCGCCCGACGAGAACCCCTGAGCAAGGAGAACCACCGTGCGAGGTTGCATCGCCAGGAAGATCGCCACGTTCGGGCTGGCCGCCACGGCCGCCCTCGGCGTGCTCGGGACCACCGCCCTGCCGGCCGCCGCGGCGACGGTCCGGACCCAGGCCATCACCCCCGAGACCGACACGGACTGGAACACCGTCGAGACCGCGACCTACCGCTGCGTCATCACCGCCGACTACGGCTGGCGCTGGGAGGGGACCTGCAACGTCTACTCCGGACGACTGCGCACCATCACCTACTGTGCCGACGGCTCGTCGAGCACCGGCCTGTGGATCGGCGCGCGGCCGCAGGCCTGGGCGGTCTGGGGCAACTGCCCCGGGTCGAGCTGGACCCGGATCGTGTTCCAGTGGCACAGCTGAACCGCCGGACCCGGAACCGCTGAGAGTCGACGGGTGACAGGTGACAGCTGACAGCTGACAGATTTCGAAATCTGTCAGCTGTCATCTGTTAGTTGTGAGTTGTCAGCTGTCATCCGCACGCCGTCCGCCCGCCGACACCTCCCGCCGCCGCCTCAGCCCACCGGAGAGACGTCCGCGAGCAGCCGGGCGGCGTGCACCCGGCCCGCGTGCTCGACCAGGTTGATCAGCACCTCCTTGCCCGAGGCCCGGTGGCGCGCATCGCACAACAGCACCGGCGTACCCGCGTCCAGGTCCAGCGCGCGGGCGACCTCCTCCGGCCTGAACTCCCGTGTCCCGGCGAAACGGTTCACCGCGACCACGAAGGGGATGCCCCGATGCTCGAAGAAGTCGACGGCCGGGAAGCAGTCGGTCAGCCGGCGGGTGTCGGCGAGCACCACCGCACCGAGCGCCCCCTGGGCCAGCTCGTCCCAGAGGAACCAGAACCGGTCCTGCCCCGGGGTGCCGAACAGGTAGACCGCCAGCCCCTCGCGGATGGTGATCCGACCGAAGTCCATCGCCACCGTGGTCGTCGACTTGCGCTCCACGCCGTCGAGGTCGTCCACCTCCCGCCCGGCCTCGGTCAGCCGCTCCTCGGTGCGCAGCGGCCGGATCTCGCTGACCGCGCCGACCAGCGTCGTCTTGCCGACCCCGAAGCCGCCCGCCACCAGGATCTTGAGCGCCAGCACGGCGTCGTCGGGATCCTCGGCATCGAACGGGTCCGACCCGCCGTACGGACCGGACCGGCCGTACGGATCGGACGGATCGGACGGGTCGGACGGGTCGGACGATACCGACGGATCAGGCAGGTCGGACGGGTGGTCAGAGTGCACGGAGTCCACGGATGACCTCCTGGAGGATGCGCTCGTCGGGGAGCAGGGCGGGTGGGACGGGACGGCGGACCCGGATGAGCCCGGCCGCCAGCAGGTCGCCGAGCAGCACCCGCACGACGCCCACCGGCAGGTCGAGCTCGGCGGCCAGCTCGGCCACGGACAGCGAGGTGCCCCGGCACAGCGCGAGGATGCGCGCCTGTTCCGGGCCGACCGGCGGCTCGGGCGCGTCCGGTACGAGTGCCGGGTCGGGGAGTTCGGCGACCACCACGGCGATCAGGTCGAAGCGCTGCTCCCCGGCCCCGGTGCGCCCCCTGGTCATCGCGTACGGGCGGACCAGCGGCCCGGCGTCGTCGTCGTACCAGCGGGCCCGGTGGGCGGCCGCGAGCGGATTGCGGGGGTGACCGTCGGGCTCGGCCCTCGGGTGCTCGGGATGTCGCCCCCGGGACGGGTGGGGCACCGGACTCACCGGCCGCCCACCGTCCGCGGCGGGGTGCTCAGGTGCTCCCCGACCCGGCGGACCAGCCTGGCCATCTCGTAGGCGACCAGGCCGAGGTCGGCCCGGGCCGTGGTGAACACGGCGAGGCAGGTGCCCTCCCCGGCCGCCGCGACCAGCAGGTAGCCGCCCTCCAACTCGACCATGGTCTGGCGGACTTCACCCGCGCCGAAGTGCCGGCCGGCGCCCTTGGCCAGGCTGTGGAAGCCGGAGGCGACGGCCGCCAGATGCTCCCCGTCCTCCCGCGCCAGACCGGCCGAGGTGCCCATGGCCAGGCCGTCGGCGGAGAGCATCACGGCGAAGCGGAGCTCGGGGGCGCGCTGGACCAGCTCGTCGAGGAGCCAGTTCAGCTCCCCCGCGCGGTGGGTGGTGGCGATCACGGACGCTCTCCTTCGGGTCGGGACGGGGGTTGGGGGTGGCGCGCCCGCGGCGGCCGCGGAGCGTCGGCGGGCTGCCCGTCCCGCCGAACCTCCGGGTGCAGACCGCGCGCCCATCCGTTCTGGAAGGCCGACATCGCCGCCCGCGCCTCCTCCGGGCTGCGGCCCGCGGCGCCGAAGCCGTCGCCGGACCCGGGGCCGGCCGAGGCCACGGCTGCAGTGGCGGCGGCCGTACGACGACTGTGCGCGGTCGGACGGGCCGGGCCCTCGCGCAGCTGCGGTGCGAGGCTCGCCTGGCGGGTCCGGCGCGGCAACTCCTCGGGGCCCGAGTCGACTTGGGGGCCGTCCGGTCGATGGCCGTCCGGACGTTGACTGTCCGGACGGGGACCGCGCGAGCCTGGTCCGGGCACCGGCTCCGAACGGCGTTCCGTACGGTACGGCTCCGCGCTGTACGGCTGCGGCGGCCCGGACTGCGGACGGGCGGCCGCACCCGCGCCCCCGTCCGCAGCCGGACCGGCCACCCGGGCACCGGAGGCCCGGTAGGGGGTGCGGCGCACCGGCCCGGGGTCGCTGCCCCGGGCACCGAACGGCAGCAGCGCCCCACCCTCCGG
>NZ_JBHVEU010000110.1:0-21872 GCF_042802075.1 Kitasatospora sp. NPDC057518 | reverse complement strand
CTTCCCGGACGCCGCGGCGGCACTGGCGGTGCTGCTGCCGCGCGAGGAGCGCGAGCGGCTGGAGGCCCGGCTGGAGCGGCACCGCACGGAGACCGCCGCCGTCCGCCGCGAGCTGGCGCTGCCGGAGCTGGCCGAGGCCGCGGTCCGTCCGCCGGTGGACCTGCCCGCCGTGGCGGCCGCGCTCGGCACCGCGACCGACCGGCTCGGCCGGGCGCACGCCGCCCACGCGGCCGCCCGCGAACGCTGCGGGGCACTGGCCGCGATCGGGCGACAGCTGACCGGGCTCGCCGCCGAACTGGCCCCGGCACTGGACAGGTACGGGCGGATCAACCGGCTCGCCGCGCTCGCGGCCGGCACCTCGGCCGACAACCGGCTGCGGATGCGCCTGGAGTCGTATGTCCTGGCGGCCCGGCTGGAGCAGGTCGCGGCGGCGGCCAGCGACCGGCTGGTCCGGATGTCCGGCGGGCGCTACACCCTGGTGCACAGCGACGACCGGGGCACCGGGACCAAGCGCTCGGGCCTGGCCCTGCGGGTGGTCGACGCCTGGACGGGCACCGAGCGGGACACCGCGACCCTCTCCGGCGGCGAGAGCTTCTTCGCCTCGCTCTCCCTCGCCCTGGGCCTGGCCGACGTGGTCACCGACGAGGCGGGCGGCATGCCGCTGGACACCCTCTTCATCGACGAGGGCTTCGGCACCCTCGACGAGCACGCCCTGGAGGAGGTCATGGACGTCCTGGACGGACTGCGCGAGCGGGACCGCGCGGTCGGCATCGTCAGCCACGTCGCCGACCTGCGCAGCCGTATCCCCGCCCAGTTGCTGGTCCGCAAGGGACGGCACGGCTCGACCCTGGCGCTGGCCGGGCGGGAGGACGCGTAGGGCCTGAACCCCCCGGACCCGGGTTCGGAGGTTCAGCCCGAGCAGGCGATCCGCTGCGCCTGCTGCCAGGCGCACACCGGGCAGAGGGTGCTGCCCGGCTGGTCGGCGGGCAGTTCGGTCGGCTCGCCGCACAGGACGCAGTCGGCGCGCGGGCCGGCCGCCCGCGGGTCGTGCCGCAGCGCCGCCTCCGCTCCGCCGTCGGGCGCGAGTTCGCAGACGCCCGCTTCCTGGTTCGTACCGGTGTCGCTCATACCGACTTCCTACTCCGCGCCGCCGCCCTGCCGCAACACGCCGCGGGTGACCGGGCCGCCGCCCGCCCCTCTCTCCCTCCGCCCCGCCCCGCCTCGCCAGCAGCGAACAGATTTCAGAAAACGTTCGCTGAAAGCTGTCGGCTGAACTCTGTTCGCTGAAGTTCGTTCGCTGAACCCTGTCCGCCGAAGCCCGCCAGAGGTACGCCCCCGCCCCGCCGACGGCCCCCTCCCACCTGGCGGTTACCGTGGCCGGCATGCCCACCGACCTGCACCGACGCCTGCTCGCCGCCCGCGCCACCACCCCGTCGTACCCCGAGGTGGGTGCCACCCGGGACGGGGGCGGGCGGCTCCCGGACGGCTACGCCCACCTGCGGCGGCGGGTCCACCTGGGGCACGGGCCGGAGGTGCTGGAGCGGGCCGGACGCTACGTGCTCGGCTGGGGCAGCCAGTTGGGCACCGGCTTCGCGGTGCACCCGGCCGGCCCGGCCCGGGAGGGCGGGACGGTACTGCTGCGGCTGAACCTGCCGGGGAGCCGGTGGCCCCGGCTGGTGATCCCCTGCCGGGTGGTGTGGACGGTGGAGGAGCCGGACCGGATCGGCTTCGGGTACGGCACCCTCCCCGGGCACCCGGAGTGCGGCGAGGAGGCGTTCTTGGTGTCGATGGACGCCGGCGGCGAGGTGTGGTTCGAGGTCACCGCGTTCTCCCGGCTGTCCGTCTGGTACGCCAGGCTCGGCCGGCCGGTGGCCCTGCTCTGCCAGCACCTGGCGATCGAGCGCTACCTCGCCGCGGTGGCCGCGCACGTCCGCTGAGCCACCGGGTCCGCCGAGGCCATCCACCGGACCGCCACCCGCGGGACCGCCGCCCGCCGGAGCGCCCGCCGTTCCCGCGCGTCAGCCGAGGAAGGACAGCCGGACGGTCCGGCGCGGGTTGTCCCCGTTGGTGTCGACCAGGACCACCGACTGCCAGACGCCGAGGGCCAGTTGACCGCCGAGCACCGGCAGGGTCGCGTGCGGGGCGACCAGTCCGGGCACCACGTGGTCCCGGCCGTGGCCCGGGCTGCCGTGCCGGTGGCGCCAGCGGTCGTCGGCCGGGAGCAGGTCGCGCAGGGTGGCGAGGAAGTCGTCGTCGCTGCCCGAACCGGTCTCCAGTACCGCGATCCCCGCGGTGGCGTGCGGGACGAAGATGTTGAGCAGGCCGTCGCGCCCGGTGGCCCGTTCGTCGAGGAACTCGACGCAGCGGTCGGTGATGTCGAGCGCGACCTCGCGGGAGCCGGTGGTGATCTCGAAGGTGCTGCTCTGGAAGGTGGTGGTCGGGAACGAGCCGGTCTGGGTGGAGTGGTTGTTGTCCGCCATGGCGCCATCCTGTCCCAGGTCAGCGGGCCGGGCGTACTCCCTCGCCGTCTGGCCGTGCCGGGCGGGCAAACTCGCATAGGCTGAAAGGTTCAGACCACATCACCCCGGACGGCCGCGACGCTCCCCCCGGGCACCGCCCGGACGCCGTCCGGACACACTGAAGACCCGGCGGACCGGACGGTCCACCGGGTCGGTTCCGACCGGGCGGCGGGGAGGGACCCGTGCCGCACCGGTCGGACTAGCCGCGCCCGCCGAAAAGGCTCCGCCGCAGCCGACGCAGCGGCGTCAGCAGCGAGATCCTGGTGTGGCGACGACGGGTCGTCGGGGCCTCGGCGCCGCGCGGCGTGAGCTCCCTTATCAACCCGAGCGCCTCGGCGGTGTCCACCGCCGGGAGTGCGGGCGCGCCGAGCACGGCCAGGTGTCGGTCGATCCGGCGGCCGGTCGTGCCGACACCGCACTGGATCGCCGGCACGCGGGGCCGAGTCCGCACTTGCATGTGTTCCATCAGTTTTTCCCACCCCTACGAGGCGCCAGGGCCGTGAGGCGAAGACTATCCGTGAAGGACGGCCTTCGCGCAACCGTCCTTGGTGTTGTGCCACCGTATCGTGCGGCGTCAACTGACGAAGCACCAGGGGCCGCCCGGCCGGTCACGACTAGGCATCAATGATGGTGCACGACCGGCCATCCGTCACCAGGGCGGGCGGGCGCGAGTGCGGCAACCCTGCGCATGACGCGCGCCCGGCGCACAGCGGCACCCCGGCGGCACCCCGCCCACGCACCGCCGGCACCGCCGGCACCGCCAGCGCCGACCGCCGGCACCGACCGCCCGCACCGACCGCTTCCCGCCCGCCCCCGCCCGCGTCCCCCTATTAAGGGGACAGCCGCCACATCGACAAAGCGATCACCGACCGGCCCATCGGGCACGGCCCGCCCGGGCATGACCGCCCGAGCGCGGACCCTGATGACACCGTGACCGACCGACTTCAGGAAGTGAACACATTCGAGGGATTGACTCCCGCCGAACCTCCAAGCAATATCGGATGCACACGCCAGTGCCCGCACCGCACTCAAGCGTGTGTTCGAGTGATGAAGAACTCCGGCTCCCGCGAGCCACTGCCCGGCCGCCTCGACGCTGCGGTGGCCAGGCTCGCGCGGTGCCCGGACCGGCGGTCGGCCGTCGAGGGTCGGCCGGATCGCCACCTGACTGCCGGTGCCGCCCCGCGAGGGGCCCGGCACCGGCGGTTCCGGGTCCGCCACGGACGGCTTTCACGGACACCCCCCGAGCCCCCGCCGCAGCCGCACCGCCGCCACCGCCGCCCAGGCCCCCCAAGGGCCGCAAGGCCCCGCAAGGCCCCGGAAGGCCCGCACCGGACGTCCGCGCAGGTCGCGCCCGGTGGATCGGTACACTCGGCCAGCGTGTCCCTCCTCCTCAGCATCGTGCTCCCGGTCCACGGCGTGGAGCGGTACCTCCCGCGCTGCCTCGACTCGATCCTCGGCGACGTCCCCGCCGCCGAGACCCGTTTCGAGGTGATCGCGGTCGACGACCTCTCCCCCGACGGCTCCGGCGCGATCCTGGACGCCTACGCGGCCCGCGACAGCCGGCTGCGGGTGCTGCACCTCACCGAGAACCAGGGCCTCGGCGGCGCCCGCACCGCCGCCCTGCCGCAGGCCCGCGGCGAGTACGTCTGGTTCGTGGACAGCGACGACTGGGTGCCCGAGGGGACGGTCGGCACGCTGCTGGACGAGCTGGCGCGGGAGCGTCTCCGGGAGACCCCCGCCGACGTGCTGCTCACCGGCTTCACCCACGTCTACCCGGACGGCGGGACGGAGCCCAACCCCTGGCGCCACGTGCTGGCCGACTCCCCGCTGGTCGAGGGCTGCACCCTGGCCGAGCACCCGGCGCTGTTCCAGACCGTGATGTCGGTGTGGAACAAGCTGTTCCGCCGCGCGTTCCTGGACGGCCTCGGCGTCTCCTTCGGCCGCGGCTACTACGAGGACATCTCGGTCACCTACCCGGCGCTGCTGGCCGCCGAGCGGCTGCGCTACCTGGACCGCCCCTGCTACTTCTACCGGCGCGGCCGGGACGGCGCGATCACCGCCACCGCCTCCCCCAAGCACGCCGACGTGTTCGCCCAGTACGACGCGATCTTCGCCTTCCTGGACCGCCCGGACCGCCCCGGCCGGCCCGTCCCGGACTCGCTGCGCACCCTGGTCTTCGACCGGACCGTCCGCCAGGCCCTGAACGTCTACGACACCCCCGGGCTGGTCCCCACCGACCTGCGCAAGGACTTCTTCCAGCGGATCGCCCGGCACTTCGACCGCCACCGCCCGGCCGGCTACCGCTTCCCCGGCGGGGTGCGCGGCGTGCAGTACCGGCTGGCCGCCCGCGGCGCCCGGATCGCGTACGCCGAGCTGCGCCGCACCGGCCGGCTGCCGCGCGAACTCAAGCGCGGGGCACGGGCGGTGGCGCCCGCGGTGAAGAAGGGGATGCGCAGCGGCGCCCGGTTCACCGCGTACAACGCGTTCCGCCGGCTGCCGCTGGACCAGCACCTCGCGGTCTACGCCGCCTACTGGCACCGGGGTTACGCGTGCAGCCCGGCGGCGATCTACGAGAAGGCGAAGGAACTCGCCCCGCGGGTGCGGGGCGTGTGGGTGGTGGAGAACCGCGCCCAGGCCGCCACGCTGCCGCCCGGGGTGCCGTACGTGATCGTCAACACCCCCGCCTACCTCAGGGCGATGGCGACCGCCAAGTACTTCGTCAACAACGTCAACTTCCCCCGCACCATGACGAAGCGGGCGGGCACGGTGCACGTCCAGACCCAGCACGGCACCCCGCTCAAGGCGATGGGCATGGACCTGCGCGACCATCCGGCGGCGGCCGAGGGGATGGACTTCGACCTGCTCCAGGAGGCCGTCGACCGCTGGGACTTCCTGGTCTCCCCCAACCCGCACACCAGCGGGCACTTCGCCCGCGCCTTCCCCGGCCGGTACGAGATGCTGGACACCGGCTACCCGCGCAACGACCGGCTGGCGAACGCCACTTCGGACGAGGTCCGGGCGATGCGCGAGCTGCTCGGGCTGCGGCCGGACACCCGGGCGGTGCTGTACGCGCCGACCCACCGCGGCAGCAAGGGCGGCTACGTGCCGCTGCTGGACGTGGCGGAGCTGGCCCGGCGGCTGGGCCCGGACTTCACACTGCTGGTGCGCACCCACTACTTCCACGCGGACGGCCCGGGCGACCTGACGGCGGCCGGTGCGGAGTCGGCGCGGATCGTGGACGTCTCGGCGCACCCGACCGTCGAGGACCTCTACCTCGCGGCGGACGTGCTGGTGACGGACTACTCGTCGATGATGTTCGACTACGCGGTGCTGGACCGGCCGGTGGTGGTCTTCGCCCCGGACTGGGAGGAGTACCAGCGGGAACGCGGCGTCTACTTCGACCTGTTCGCGGAGCCGCCGGGCGCGGTCACGGTGGACGCGGACGGGCTGGCGCGGGCGCTGCTGGCGGGCGACCCCGAGCCGGCGGCGCGGGCCGACTTCCGGGCGAAGTTCTGCGTCTGGGACGACGGCGGGGCCGCGGAGCGGGTGGTGCGCCGGGTGTTCCCGGTGGAGAAGGAGAAGTAGGAGGAGCGGCGCGGGAGCGTCCGCGGGACCTCCGGACGGGACCGGCGCCGCCGGTACGGCGACCGGCCCCGTCGGCACGGGCTCAGCGCCGGCGGGCGGCCAGGAACTCCTCGAAGGTCAGGACGCCGTCGTGGTTGGTGTCCATGCTGTGGATCAGCGCCTCGGCCATCGAGATGGTGACGTCGTGGTCGCCCATCTCGTTGGCGGCCAGAGCGTACTCGGCCGGGGTGATCTTGCCGTCGCCGTCCTTGTCGAAGCGGTCGAAAAAGGCCTTGATCGCCTCGGTGGTCTCCATGGTGCCCTCCTGGGTACTGCGGGGTGTCGCTCGGTTCGGACGGCCGTACCCTACCCGGCCGTGGTGTTCGCCACGGTCGCCGGGAGTGGACGCGCGCCGGGGTCGGTGTCGTAGTCTGCGGATCTGATTGCAGGCCCGGGCTCCTCCCGGGCGATCGTTCGTCCAGGGAGGGAATCGTGCTCGACCTCGCCACCAAGTTGGTGCTGAAACCGGTCTCGCGGGGGATCTGGCGGCCGGTCATCGAGGGAATCGGGAACGTGCCGCGCAAGGGCGGGGTGATCCTGGCCAGCAACCACCTGTCCTTCATCGACAGCGTGGTGATCCCGCTGACCGCCCCGCGCCGGGTCCACTTCCTCGCCAAGGCCGAGTACTTCACCGGCACCGGGCTCAAGGGCCGGCTCTCCAAGGGCTTCTTCGAGGCCATCGGCGCCGTGCCGGTCGAGCGCGGCACCTACCGTTCCGCTCAGGCCTCGCTGGAGTCGGCGCTGGAGATCCTGGAGGACGGCAAGGCCTTCGGCATCTACCCCGAGGGCACCCGCTCCCTGGACGGCCGGCTCTACCGGGGCAAGACGGGCGTCGCCTGGCTCGCGCTGACCGCGGGCGTGCCGGTGGTGCCGGTGGCGCTGGAGGGTCCGGAGCAGATCCTGCCGGTGGGCAAGCGGCTGCCGCGGCTGAAGAAGGTGACGGTCCGCTTCGGCGAGCCGCTGCACTTCGACGAGCTGCACGGGCAGGCCCGCTCGCTGAAGGCCCGTCGGCAGGTGACCGACGAGGTGATGGCGGCCATCCAGCGGCTCTCCGGCCAGGAGGTCGCGGAGAGCTACAACGAGGTCCCGAAGGCGGCCTGACCGCCGGCCCGTCCCGGGCGCACGCGCTCGCACGCCGGCCCGTTCCGCGCGTCCGAGCCCGGCGGCCGCCCCGTCGGCCCGGCTCGACACGAACCCGGGCGCGCCCGCCCCGTCACACGTGCCCGAGTGCGGCCGGTTCGGGCTGCCGGGCGGCCTCCGGCACCTCCCGGCGCAGCAGCGCCGCGTACCGTCCGTCCAGCGCCACCAGCTCCTCGTGGGTGCCGAGTTCGACCACCTCGCCGTGGTCCAGGACGGCGATCTGGTCGGCGGCGCGGACGGTGGAGAGCCGGTGCGCGATGGTGATGGTGGTGCGGCCGGCGGCCAGGGTGTCCACGGCCTGCTGGACGGCGTGCTCGGTGCGGTTGTCGAGCGCGCTGGTGGCCTCGTCGAGGATGAGCACCGGCGGGTTGCGCAGGATCGTCCGGGCGAGTGCGAGGCGCTGCTTCTCGCCGCCGGAGAAGCGGTAGCCGCGCTCGCCGACCAGGGTGTCGTAGCCGTCCGGGAGGGCGGCGATGGTGTCGTGGACCTGTGCGGCCCGGGCGGCCTCGACCAGTTCGGCGTCGCTGGCGCCCGGCTTGGCGAAGCGCAGGTTCTCGGCGACCGAGGCGTGGAAGAGGTAGGTCTCCTGGGAGACCACGCCGACCGCGCGGGCCAGGGTGTCGAAGGACAGTTCGCGCACGTCCACGCCGTCCAGGGTGACGCTTCCGCCGGTGACGTCGTACAGCCGCGGGACGAGGTAGCTGAGGGTGGTCTTGCCCGAGCCGGTCTCGCCGACCACGGCCAGCGAGCTCCCGGCCGGGACGGTGAGGTCGACGCCGGCCAGGGTGGGGCGCTCCTGCGCCGGGTCGTAGCGGAAGTCGACGTCCTTGAAGCGGACCTCGCCGCGGATGTCGGTCAGGGTGACCGGGTCGGCCGGCTCGTCGATCTCCACCGGCAGGTCGAGGTACTCGAAGATGCGCTGGAAGAGGGCGAGCGAGGTCTGCACGTCCACGCCGGTGGAGAGCAGGCTGACGGTGGGCCGGAAGAGGCCCTGCTGGAGGGTGACGAAGGCGACCAGGGTGCCGACCGAGACGATCGGCGCACCGGCGGCGGAGGTCAGCCCGGCCGCCCAGTAGATCAGCGCGGGCATCGCGGCCATCACGATCTGGATGGTGTTCATCCGCCAGCGCCCGGCCATGCTGGCCCGCACCTCCAGGTCGGCGAGCTGGTCGGACTGCCCGGTGAACTCCCGGGCGAGCGAGCCGGAGCGGCCCATGGTGCGGCCGAGCAGGATGCCGCTGACCGAGAGCGACTCCTGGACCGCCGAGCTCATCGCGGCCAGCTGCTTCTGCCGCTCGGTGGTGATCTTCTTGCGCTCCTGCCCGACCCTGCGGCTAATCCAGACGAACAGCGGGAGCAGCAGCAGCGAGACGACGGTCAGCCGCCAGTCGAGGGCGACCATGGCGACGACGGAGGCGACCACGGCGGTCAGGTTGGAGACCAGGCTGGTCGCGGTGGAGGTCACCGTGGACTGCATGCCGCCGATGTCGTTGGCGATCCGGGACTGCACCTCGCCGGTGCGGGTGCGGGTGAAGAAGGCCAGCGACTGCCGCTGGAGGTGGCCGTAGACGGCGGTGCGCAGGTCGTGCATCACGCGCTGGCCGACGGTGGTGGAGATCAGCGTCTGGAGCACGTTGAAGATGCTGTTCACCACGGCGGTCAGGATCATCCCGAGCGCGAGCAGGCTGAGCAGCCCGGTGCGGCCCTGCGGGATGGCGGTGTCCAGGACGGCCCTGAGCAGGAAGGGCGAGACGACCGAGACCACGGCCGAGGCGGCGACCAGCAGCCCGACGACGGCCAGGCGGGCCCGGTACGGGCGGAAGAGCGCGAGGATGCGGCGCCACTCGGCCGGTGGGCGGGGTTCGCCCTCGGCGCGCTCGGGCGGGGTCCAGTCGATGGCGGTGGGCCTCAAGGACGGGCCTCCCTGGGTGGGGCGGTCGGGTGCGGGGCAATATAGCGAGGATAGCTCATAGTTAGATAAGCTAATAGTGACTGTTGCCCTATTCCTCGTCCGTACAGGCTCCGCGGAGCGCCCGTACGATCCCCGCGGAGCGCGCGTACGGGCCCCGCAGAGCCGCCCGACCGCCCCGACCGCCCCGGGCCTCAGTTGGTCCGGTAGGTGCGCGCAGCCTTCGAGGAGACCCCGCCGAGCTTGCCGGAGGGCAGCATCCGGGCGATGGCCACCGCGACCTTGTACCGCTTGCCCGGCACGGACACGGCCCGGCCGCGCGCCAGGTCGCGCATCGCCTCGTCCACCACCCGCTCGGCGGACAGCCAGGACCAGGACGGGATGTTCCCGGTGCCCATGCCGGCCCGCTGGTGGAACTCGGTCCGGGTGAAGCCCGGGCAGAGCGCCATCATTCGCACGCCCGTACCGCCGAGGTCGCGCAGCACGCCCTGGGTGAAACTGACCACCCAGGCCTTGCTCGCGCCGTACGTGCCGCGCGGCAGGAAGGCCGCCACCGAGGCCACATTGACGATCGCACCGCGGCCGCGCTCCCGCATTCCGGGCAGGGCGGCCGTGGTCAGCCGCAGGATCGCCTCGATGTGCACCTTCAGCATGGCCAGCTCGTCCTGGAGCGGGACGGTCCCGAAGGCGCCCTTGTTGCCGAAGCCCGCGTTGTTGACCAGGAGGTCCACCGGGCGGGCGGGGTCGGCGAGCCGGGCCTCGACGGCGCCCATGCCCTCGTCGGTCGCGAGGTCGGCGGTCAGCACCTCCGTCTCGATGCCGTACCTGCCGTGCAGGTCGGCGGCGGCGCGCTCCAGGCGCTCGGTGTCCCGGGCCACCAGGACGAGCTGGTAGCCGCTGCGGGCGAGCCGTCGCGCGAAGGCGGCTCCGATGCCGGCGGTCGCGCCGGTGATCAAGGCTGTGGTCATGCCCCAGACCGTACCGACTCGCCGCTTCCGGACCCACACCGAGGGCGATTTCCCAGCTCAGAGAGTTGCGGATGCAGCCCCCGGGAGGTGCTCGTACTGTCGAACGGGGGCATCGTCCGACCGGGCGGTGAAATCCAGACGAGGAGGCACTTCTGATGCTTACTCAGTTCCGGACCGAAACGGCTACGACGTCGCACAGCGCGACACTCGAAGCCGAGACACTCGCGAGCCTGATGGTGGAGGACGAGGCCGTCGTGTCCGACGCGCCCACGTACCTGCCCGAGGCCGCCGGCGCGGTGCTGCTCGCCGCGCTGCTGCTCCTCTCGCCGAAGGGCCCCAAGGAGAAGCCGACCCGGTAGGGCGACTTCCCCCCTGTCGGGCCTCGCGCCCGTGACCGACCCTCCTGAAGGGGGACCAGATCACCATGCCAACCGCCGAGACCCCTCTCCGTGACGAGTACGCCGCGGCGGTCGAGCGGGTGGCGGACCGGACCCTCGCCGTCCTCCGGGACGGCGAGGGCACGGCCGCACTCGCGGACCCCGACACCGTGGTGCCCCGCCCGCTGCTGGCCGCGGTACGTGTGCTCGGACCGGACCTGTTCGCACCGCAACTGCTCACCGGTGCGCAGCCCGACGACACCACCGCCGCGCTGCTGGCCGAAGCACGAACGGCCTTCCCCGCACCCGCCCCCTCCTCCGCGGAGGCCGCGCTGGTGATCGGGTGGCAGGACTGGGCGGCCGGAGGACTGCTCGCCCGCACACCGTACGGGGCGGCCGTACAGACCCCCGCGCCACTGTCCGACCCGGAGGCCGTCGGCTGGCAGGCGTGGTCGAAGCGGATGGCCCAACTGTCCTCCCTGGCACTGCCGACGCTGGACGGCCCGGTTCACGACGCCGCCCGCGCGAACACCCTGCACCTCGCCCGCGGCGCCGTCCGCAGCATGCTCCGGCGCGACCCCACCACGGCTGTACGGCTCGCCCGGTGGCTCTCCTGGGCCCGGGCCGACGGCCGGCCGCTCCGACTGGAGATCGAACCCGTCCTGGACCGGATCCGCCTGGCCGGCGACGGGACGTCCCGCTCCGTGCTCGAACTCACCATCGCCCAGCGCATGTTGGAAGGAGCGCCGAAATGACCGAAACCTCGGTGCTCGCCACCGCCCAACAGCTCGGCTCCCGGTCACTGGCCTGGCTGCACGCCGGCTACCAACGCGGCTACAGCCGGCTGGAGGAAAGCACCATCGTCGACCTGGCCGACCCTGAGGACGTCTACAAGCCGCTCTGCGAAGCCGCGTTGGCCTCTTCCCTGGTCCTGCGCGACGGCGTCACCGGCCCGCACGACGCCCGCCTCGCGCGGGAACTCCTCGAAGCCGCCTGGGCCCAGCTGGGAGAGGGCGACCTGCTGCTCGAACGACAGCTGCGGCACGTCACCCTCGTCGACCCGCTGGAGACGTACGGCCACTTCGCCCGGTCCGGCTACCGCCACGCCGCCATGGAGGAGTTGCTCACCTCGATCGGCCGGCTCCGCGCCGTGCACGCCGTCGAGATCCAGGGCAGCCGCCACCTCGCCCTCGCCAACGCGCGGCGGATCTCCGGCCTCGAACCGCAGCCGGACTGGCCCCGGCTGGCCCGGAACACCTGGCTCGGCGCCCTCCCCGAGCCGTGGACCGTCGCCTGGGTGATCGCCTACCAGGTCACCCACACCGTCTTCCACCTCACCGACTGGGGCGCCCGGCCCGAGTGCCTGCCCAAGCCGATGCGTGACTACCTGCGCGACTGGCTGCCGGTCTGGCTCGACATCTGGCTGGAGATCGAGCAGTGGGACCTCGCCGGCGAACTGCTCATCGTGGACTCGTGCATCGGCGAACCGGTCACCGGCCGGACCGGCTGGGAGGCGCTGGCAGCGGCCCAGCAGGCGGACGGGATGATCAAGTGCGAGGGCTCCGCACCCGACAACGAGGACCCGGAGGAGGACTTCCGCCAGCACTGCCACACCGCGGTGGTCGGGGTGGTGGCCGCCAACGTCGCGCTCTCCCGGGCCCTCGGCGGCACGCCGGTGGCCCCTTGAACGGGTTGGACGCCGCGGTCACGGCGGTGGTGCGGGCGGCCGAGCCCTACGCCACCGCCGTGACCGTCGCCCTGGCCCGCGGCGACCTGGCGGAGGTGCGCTGCTTCGGGCGGGTCCACCACGGACCGGCCGCCGCGCCCTGCACCCCCGACACCGTCTTCGAACTCGGATCCATCAGCAAGACGTTCACCGCACTGCTGCTCGCGGAGATGGTCGCCCGCGGTGAACTCGCCCTGGACGACCCGGTCGAGAGCAGGCTGCCGCGCCGCTGGCGCGCCGCGAAGGTCCACTCGCCGGAACCCATCCGGCTGCTGCACCTGGCCACTCACACCTCGGGCCTGCCCGGACTGCCCCCGGGACTGCTCGCGAAGGCGGTCCCGGCCTGGTTCAGCAACCCGTACCAGACGTACGGCGACGATCAGTTGAGGGACGCACTGGCCCGAACGACCGTACGTGGACAGCCCGGTAGCAGGTACGGGTACTCCAACTACGGAGTCGGACTGCTCGGCCGGGTGCTCGCCGAGACGGGCGGGCTGCCGTACGGGGAACTGCTCGTCGACCGGGTCTGCGGACCGCTGGGGCTGCGGTCCACGACCTGCGCCCCGGACCTGCCGGGCCGGGCCACCGGCTACCGGCGCGGACAGGCGCTCCCGCCCTGGCACATCCCCGGGCTGCCCGGAGCCGGCGCGGTGCGGTCCGACGGGACCGATCTGCTGCGATACCTCCGCGCACACCTGGACGACGGGCCGGCGGCGGGCCCGGGCAGCGGGCTGAAGGCCGCCCTGCGGGACGTCCGGCGGCTGCGGCTGCGGTTGCCGCACTCGACCGACCGGATCGGCCTGGTCTGGATGCACCGCCGCTCGGGCGACCGGGACCTGTTCTTCCACAGCGGGGGCACCCGGGGGTTCACCGCCTTCGTGGGCTTCTCGCCGGAACGTTCGGCGGCCGTCGCGGCGGTGGCCAACACCGCTCCGGCGCTGAACGGACGGTTCGTCCAGGCGGGGTACGAGGCACTGCGGGTCGCCAGCCGGCTCTAGCCGGCGAGGAGACGCCCTAAACCGCCACGGCCTTGGCGCGGTCGGCGGCGATGTGCACGGCGAGGCCCGCGAGGACGGTGCCCATCACGTAGCGCTGGATCCGCAGCCAGCCGGGGCGGCGGTTGAGGAAGGCCGCGATGCTGCCCGCGCTCACCGCGATCAGGCCGTTGACGGTGATCGCTATCGCGATCTGGGTCAGGCCCAGCAGCAGGCTCTGCAGGGCGACGTGACCGCGTTCCGGGGCCACGAACTGGGGCAGCAGCGAGATGTACATGATGGCGATCTTGGGGTTGAGCAGGCAGGTCAGGAAGCCCATCGCGAACAGCCGGCGCGGCGGGTCCGGCGGCAGCTGCTGCGGGGCGAAAACCGCCGTGCCGCCCGGCTTGACCGCCTTCCAGGCCAGCCAGAGCAGGTACCCGGCACCGGCCAGCTTGATCGCGGTGTAGAGGGCGGGCACCACCGAGAACACCGCGGCCACCCCCGCCGTCACCGCGACCAGGTAGACCAGGAAGCCGGCCGCGACCCCGGTCAGCGAGATCAGCCCGGCGCGGCGGCCCTGCGCGATCGAGCGCGAGACCAGGTAGATCATGTTCGGCCCGGGCGACAGCACCATGCCCAGGGCCACGGCGGCGATCCCGAGCAGGGCCCGGCCGTCCACGGCGGATGTCAACGCGTCCATGCGAGGAGGCTAGGACGGCTCATCGGGTCAATGCAATGATGACTTTGCCCTCGGTGCAATCCGGCGCCCGAGGCCCTGGAGGAGCGAACGCCGATGGACGACTACCGCCTGATCGCCGACCGGATCGCCGCCGAGATCGCGGACGGACGACTGCGGCCCGGCCAGCAGCTGCCCACCCAACGGGCGTTCGCCCACGGCCGGGGCATCGCCAACTCGACAGCGGGGCGCGTCTACCGGGAACTGGCCCGGCGCGGGCTGACCGTCGGGGAGATCGGGCGCGGGACCTTCGTCCGGGCCGGGCGGGCACCGGACGGCAGCCGGGTGGCACTCGCGGAGCCGGCCGCCGCCCCCGTGGACCTGGAGCTCAACTACCCCGCCGTCTCCGGGCAGGCCGAACTGCTGGCGGCCGCACTGGCGCCGCTGCTGCGGCCGGACGCGCTGGGCGAGGCGCTACGGCCGGTCGGCGCGGCCGGGACGGGCGCGGCACGGCGGGCGTTCGCCGGACTGGTGTCGGCCGGCGACTGGGAGGTCGGGGCGGAGGACCTGCTGTTCGCCGGCAACGGGCGGCAGGCCATCGCCGGGGCCCTGTCCGCGCTGGTGCCGCCCGGACAGCGGCTGGGCGTGGAGGAGCTGACCTATCCGGTGGTCAAGGCGGCGGCGGAGCGGCTGGGCATCGTGCTGGTGCCGCTGGCCGTGGACGAGTACGGGCTGCTGCCGGACGCCGTGGCGGCCGCCCACCGGGCCGGACCGCTGCGCGCGGTGTACATCCAGCCGCGCCTGCAGAACCCGCTCGGCGCGAGCCTGCCGCAGGAGCGGGTGGTGGCGCTCGTGGCGCTGCTGCGGCGGCTCGACCTGCCGGTGGTCGAGGACGCCGTCTGGTCCTTCCTGCGGCCGGAGTCGGTGCCGCTGGCCGCGCTCGCACCGGAGCGCACCGTACTCGTGGACAGCCTCTCCAAGCGGCTCGCCCCGGGGCTGACCACCGGGTTCGCGGTCGTCCCGGCGACGCTGCGCGAAAGGGTGGCGGGCGCACTGCGCTCGGGCGGGTGGACGCCGGGCGGCTTCTCGCTGGAGGCGGCGGTGCGCTGGATCGGGGACGGCACACTGGCCACGGTGGAGGCGGCGAAGCGGGCCGACGCGACGGCCCGGCAGCTGCTGGCGCGCGAGGTGCTGGCGGGGCAGCGACTGCGGTCCGACCCGTGCTCGTACTACCTGTGGTGGGAACTGCCGACCGGCCGACGGGCGGAGACCTTCGTCGCGGAGGCGGCGCGGGCCGGGATCTCGGTCACGCCCGCGGCGGCCTTCGCCGTCGATCCCCGGCGCTCGCCCGCCGCCGTCCGGGTCGGGCTCGCCTCGCCGCCACTGCCGGTGCTGGCGCGGGCGCTGGAGACGCTGGCGGGGATCGCGGCGGGGGCGGGTGGCGGCGAACGACGAACAGCTGACAGATGACAGATGACAGCTGACAGATTTCGAAATCTGTCAGCTGTCATCTGTTATCCGTCAGCTGTCGACTGTCCGCCGTCGGTCGTCCGCTGCGCCCCCGGCGCCGACGGCGCGCAGGCGAGTGGCGGCGGTGGCGGCGAGCTGGGGGGCGAGCCGGGCCACGTCCCGGGATCCGACCACCGCGATCAGGCTCGGCAGCAGCCAGCGGACCGGCTGCATCCCGCGCAGCCAGGCCTGGGCGTAGACGTGGGCGGACCGGCGGGCGATCCCGGCGACGATCCGGTCCACCGCGGGCTCCAGCGGATACGTCTTGTTCGCCGGCCACGGCAGCCGGGAGCGCATCTGCTTCAGCACGGCGTCCTCGTCGGCCCCGCGCACCATGTCCGTGTCGGTCCAACTCAGGTACCCGACACCGACCTTGACCCCCTGGTAGGCCACCTCGGCGCGGATCGAGTGGGCGAAGGCCTCCACCCCGGACTTGCTGGCGCAGTACGCGCTCATCAGCGGTGCGGGGGTCAGCGCGGCGAGCGAGGCGATCTGGAGCAGGTACCCGCGGCTCTCGGCGAGCACCGGCAGGAAGGCCCGGGCGGTGGCCACGCTGCCGAGCAGGTTGACCTCGATGACCCGGCTGAACGCCCGGTGGTCGCTGTCGGCCAGCGGCCCGCCGAGGGCGATCCCGGCATTGGCGACGACGGTGTCGACCCGCCCGTAGTGCTCCTTGATCCGCCGGGCGGTGTCCTCCAGCGCGTCGAGGTCGGTGACGTCCACCTCCCAGCTGGTCGCGGACGGGCCGCACTGCGCGGCGACGGCCTTCAACTCCTCCGGCTCCAGCCCCAGCAGGGCCACCTTGGCCCCGCGCCGGGCGAGCTTGCGGGCCAGCGACGCGCCGACGCCGCGCGCGGCCCCGGTGACGACGACGACCTGCTCGGACAACGGCGGGATGGCGTTCATGCGACAGCGGTCCTCTCGTCGGTGGAAGCGGGAACGGCGCCGGCGGACGCGGTAGCGGCAGCGGGCGCGGCCGTCAGGTACCCGGAGGCCATCCGGTGGATCTCCGCGGCGACCTCCGCCGGGCGCTCCAGCGGCGACATGTGCCCGACCCCAGGCAGCAGCAACAGCCCCTGCGCGTCCTGGAGTTCGGCGACCATCCGGTGCGCGTGCACCGGCGGGGTCAGCCGGTCGTCGGTGCCGACCACCACCGCCGTGGGCGCGGCGATCCGGGCGAGCCCGGCGTGGACGTCCAGCCGGTCGAGGACCGCGGCCCAGTTGGCGCGGACGGCGGTCGGACAGGCGTGCACGATCCGGGCCGTCGCCTCGACCTGGCCGGCGGGTGAACCGGCGCCCATGGTCGCGTACTTGAGCGCCGCCCGGCTGACCGGCGAGACCGGTCCGAGCGGCATCCGGGAGCGCAGCAGCTGCCGGTGCAGGAAGCGTCGCAGGCCCCGGGCGCGTACGGCCGGTGGCAGGACGGTGAGTTCGGCCACCAGGTCGCCCGGCCCGGTGGAGATCAGGACGGCCGCGGCGGTGCGCTCGGCGACCTCGGGGCGGCCACCGGCGGCCATGATCGTCATCCCGCCCATGCTGTGCCCGGCGAGCACGGCCCGCTCGCCCGCCGGCACGGTCCGCGCGAGCACGGCGGACAGGTCCTCGGCCAGCGCCCTGGTCGAGTAGCGGGCCCGGCTCGGCGGGATCTCGCTGTGCCCGTGGCCGCGCTGGTCGTAGGCCACCACCCGGTAGCGGTCGGCCAGCAGGCGGATCACCGGGGCCCAGAAGGCGGTCGAGCAGGTCCAGCCGTGGGCGAGCACCACGGTGGGCGCGTCGGACCGGCCGTGCACCTCGACGTGCAGCCGGATGCCGTCCGCCGACCGTACGCTCAACTCCTCCACGGGAACGGGAGGTTCGTACTCCTCGGGCAGCCGGACGCCGTTCACGCGGAGACCTCCTGGACGGTGCGGGCGGCCGCCGGAGCGGCGCGCATGATCAGCTCGTACTCGCCCAGGTCGACCCTGCGGGTGGCCCGGCGGAACGAGGTGGTGGAGCCGGGCCAGAGCACGGTGTTCCTGCCGCTCGGGTCGAGGTACCAGCTGAGGCAGCCGCCGGTGGTCCAGACGGTGCGGTCCATCCGGTGCTGGAGTTCGAGGTTCCACTGCCGCTGGGCGCGCGCGGTGGGCTGCATCGCGGCGGCGCCGATCGAGCCGAGCGTGGTCAACGCGTCGATCATGTAGTTCAGTTGGGACTCGATCATCAGGATCATCGAGCTGTTGCCGAGGCCGGTGTTGGGCCCGATGACGAAGAAGAGGTTCGGGAAGCCGTGCACGGTCGAGCCGCGCAGCGCCTCCATGCCGTCCTTCCACTCCTCCGCCAGGCTGGTCCCGTTGGCGCCGAACACCCGGGCGCCGATGGGCATGTCGGTGACGTGGAAGCCGGTGCCGAAGACGATGGCGTCCACCTCGTGCTCGCTGCCGTCGGCCGCGACCAGCGTGGAGCCGCGCAGCTCGCGCAGGCCGGAGGAGACGACCTCGGTGTTGGCCGCGGCGAGCGCCGGGTAGTAGGTGTTGCTGAGCAGGATGCGCTTGCAGCCGATCCGGTAGTCCGGGGTGAGCCTGGCCCGCAGCGCCGGGTCGGGGACGCCCTGGGCGATGTGGCGTTCGGCGAGCTGCTGGACCAGGCGCAGCAGTCCGGGGCGGCGCACGAACGCGTCCACCTGGAGCTCGCGGAGGGCGAACAGGGTGCCGCGGCGGATCTTCGCGGTGACCGGCAGGCGGCCGTGCAGCCACTTCTCCAGCTGGCTGATCTCGCGGTCGCGGCGCGGCAGCACCCAGGCCGGGGTGCGCTGGAAGACCGTCAGCCTGCCGACCCTGGGCTGGATCGACGGGATGATCTGCGCGGCGGAGGCGCCGGTGCCGACCATCGCGACGCGCTTGCCGGTCAGGTCGAAGTCGTGATCCCAGCGGGAGGAGTGGAACACCTTGCCGGGGAAGGAGCTCAGCCCGGGCAGGTCGGGGATCTGCGGGTCGGCGAGCGGTCCGGCGGCGGAGACGATGGCGTCGGCCGTCCACTGGCCGGCCGAGGTGGTGATCCGCCAGCGGGTCTGCTCGCTCTCCCAACGGGCTTCCAGCACCTCGGTGTTGAAGCGCAGGTGGGGGCGGAGGCCGAAGACGGTGGCGACCTTCTCCAGGTAGGCGCGGATGTCCGGCTGGCCGGAGAAGCTGCGCGGCCAGTCGGGGTTGGGCGCGAAGGAGAAGGAGTAGAGGTGCGAGGGCACGTCGCAGGCGCAGCCGGGGTAGCTGTTGTCGCGCCAGGTGCCGCCGGCCGAGTCCGCCCGCTCCAGGACCACGAAGTCGGTGATCCCGGCACGGCGCAGTCGGACCGCGGCGCCGAGTCCGCCGAAGCCGGAGCCGATCACCGCCACCCGGACGTGCGGGACGGACTCCTGCGCCGCGGTGGTGTCGGTCGCTGCGGACGCGCCGGAGCGGGGGCGCTTGCTGCTGGATGCCATGCGGCAACCTCCTGAGGGTGGGACGGTGATCGTCGCGCTCTCCCGGCGAGCGTGCCCCGGACCTCCTGGGGCCCGTCTCCGGATCCTCCCGGGGTCCGCCTCCGGAACCCCGCCAATCGCGCCAGTAATCACTGGCATGGTTGGCAGGGTAGCCCTTGCTGACACCGGATGGAAGAAGCGCGACCGCTCCGGTTCGGGGAGCCTTCCGAGCCGACGGACCTATGCTGATCGCCGTGGACAAGGTCAGAGCTGCTGCGGGCGACAGAAAACGCGAGTACCGGGTGGAGGAACTGGCCGAGGCCGCCGGCATCACCACCCGCACCCTGCGCTTCTACCGCGAGCGCAAACTGCTTCAGCCGCCCCGCAAGGAGGGCCGCATCGCCTGGTACGGCGAGGAGCACCTGGCCCGGCTGCGGATGATCGGCGAACTGCTCGAACGCGGCCACACCCTGGGCGGCATCGCCGAGCTGATCGGCGCCGGCGAGAGCGGGCGGGACGTCGCCGAGCTGATCGGGCTGGAGGCGGCGATCGTCGCACCGTGGTCCGACGAGACTCCGGTGCGCCTGGACTGGGACGAGCTCAAGACCGCCTTCGGCGACCAGCTGACCGAGGAGAACACCGCCGAGTCGATCGCCCAGGGCTACATCACCGTCGAGGAGGACGGCATCACCCACGTCAGCCGCCGGCTGATGGACGCCACCACCGAGCTGGTGGCGGAGGGGGTGCCGCTCTCGGCGGTACTGGACGCCAGTCGGCGCACCCGGGAGCACGTGGACGCCATCGCCGAGATCTTCATCGAGGTGGTCGGTGAGCACCTGCTCAGCGCGCTGGCCGCCGACACCCCGCTGCCGCCCGGCGAGGCGGCCCGGCTCACCGAGCGCATCCTGCGGGTTCGGCCGCTGGCGCGCACGGTCGCGGACGCCCAGTTCGCCCTCGCCATGGACCGGCGGGTGCACGTCGAGTACCTCGAACTCCTGCGCCAGCGACGGGAGAACGGCTCCGAGGCGTAACCGGGCCGCTGCGCGGGCAGGGATTCCCGCGCCCTGCCCGTACGTTGGAGGTGCCGCCGATGGCCCGACCGCTCAGCCGCCGCGCCGCTCTCGGCCTCGCCGCCGGGCTCGCCCCGGGGCTCGCGCTCGCCGCGTGCGGGTCCAACTCCTCGCCACCGGGCGGCGGTTCGTCCGGTGGTGGTTCGTCCGGCTCCGGCGGCACCCGGACGGTCCGGCACGCACGCGGCGAGAGCACCGTGCCGGCCCGGGCGAACCGGGTGGTGGCCCTGGACACCGACGCGCTGGACTCGGTGGTCACCCTCGGCCTCAGCCCGGTCGGCGCCACCACCGTCACCGCGGGCGCCCCGCTCCCCGCCTACCTGCCCGCCGAGCGGCTGTCCGGGACGAAGCCCGTCGGGGCCATCGGCCAGCCCAGCCTGGAGACGATCGCGGCACTGCGGCCGGACCTCATCCTGAGCAACCAGGTCCGCGACGACAAGCGGTACGACGAACTGTCGAAGATCGCGCCGACGGTGCTCTCCAAGACCACCGGACCGACCTGGAAGGAGAACGTCCGACTGCACGCCGAGGCGCTGGGCCGGCAGGCCGAGGCCGACGCGGCGGACGCGGCGTACCGGACGAAGCTGCGGGACCTGGTCACCGCGCTCGGCGGACCGGCCAGGGCGGCGGCCACCCGGGTCGAGATGGCCCGCTTCCTGGCGGGTGCGCCGACCAGGCTCTACCTGAACGACACCTTCGTCGGCTCGCTGTTCAAGGATCTGGGGCTCGGGCGGCCCGCCAACCAGGACAAGCCCGGTTTCTCGATGGAGATCAGCCCCGAACAGGTGGACCAGGCCGCAGCCGACGTCATCTTCTACGCGGTGTACGGGGACGCGGCCAAGTCCGACCAGGGGAAGATCACCGAGGGGGCGCTCTGGAAGAACCTGGACGCCGTGCGCAACGGGCGGGTGTTCCGGGTGGACGACAACCTGTGGATGCTCGGCATCGGCTACACCGGGGCCGGGCTGATCCTGGACGAGATCCGCAAGGACATGGCACCGGCGGGCGGGTGACGGACGACGGGTGACAGCGAACAGCCGACAGACGACAGCTGACAGATTTCAGATAACAGATGATGAAATCTGTCATCTGACATCCGTCACCCGTCATCCGCCGCCCGCCACGGCGCGCGTCACCCCTGCCCGTACCGGCCCGGCCGCAGTCGCCCGGTGAAGGCGAGGAAGGCCACGAACCCGCCGAGGACGACCCAGCCGGGCCAGCCCGCCAGCGACATCGTGAGCGGGTCCAGCTCGGCGTCCGGGTCCGCGAACTCCCGGACCATCGACACGCTCATGCTGCTCGTGAATGCGTGCGCCAGCACCGCCGGGACCACCGACCCCGAGCGCAGCCTCAGCCAGGTGAAGACCGGCAGGACGAGCACACAGCTGACCGTCAGCGCGGGCACCGCCAGGTACCACGGCCGTCCCGGGTACTGGCCGCCCATCAGCAGCGTCGGCAAGTGCCAGAGTGCGAAGGCCGTCCCCGCGAGCAGGTAGGCCCGGACCAGCACCGCCCTGCCACCGGCGCCCTCGCCCCCACCCTCTCGTCGGCCGAGCAGCAGCAGCCGGGGGAAGAGGAAGCCCTGCCAGCCGATCTCCTCGCCGAAGAACAGCGGCAGCGAGAGCACCATCCCGATCAGACCCTGGACCGCCCACGATCCGATCCGCCCCGCGTCCAGCGAGCCGAAGCCGGCGAACGGGTAGCTGCCCACCAGCGCGCCGAGTGCCAGCGTCGCGGCCGTCAGCCCGCCGAGCACCCCGAGCGGCAGCAGGCAGGCCCGGACCGCACGGGCCCGGGGCCGCGGCCAGCGCAGTGCCAGCGCCTCCCGCACCCCGCCGCCCCGTTCGACGAGGCGGACCACCAGCAGCGCCGCCAGCGCCGGGGCCAGCATGGCGGCCGCGATGCAGATCTGCTCCAGCGCGCCGACCCCCTCCCGGGCGTCGG